>CAKORQ010000049.1 GCA_934101445.1 uncultured Bacilli bacterium
CTCTTAGGATATCAGCCCCATATTCATTAACAATATCATCAGGATTGATTACATTGCCTTTCGATTTACTCATTTTTTGGTTATCAGGTCCTAAAACCATACCGTGAGAAACCCGAGTCCAAATCATTTCTTTATGAGGAACAAGGCCGATATTATATAGAAATTGAACCCAGAATCTCGCATAAAGTAGGTGGCGGGCTGTATGTTCCATACCACCATTATACCAATCTACACGATTCCAATATTTCATAGCCTCAAAATCAGCAAAGCAAGAATCGTTATGAGCATCCATAAATCTTAAGAAATACCAGCTCGAACCAGCCCAGTTAGGCATAGTATCGGTTTCTCTTTTGGCATTACCACCACATTTTGGACATTGGCAATTAACCCAGTCGGTAATCTTGGCAAGTGGAGATTCACCATTATCAGTTGGTTCATACTCGGCAACATCAGGAAGTAGCAAAGGTAACTGGTCTTCCGGAACTGGTTGCCAACCACATTTATCACAATAAATCATAGGAATTGGCTCGCCCCAGAATCTTTGACGAGAGAAAATCCAATCACGCATTTTGTAGTTATTAACCCGGCGGGCAATACCCTTTTCTTCTAAATATTTAGTAATAGCTTCTTTAGCATCCATAACAGATAAACCGGTAAATTTATCACTATTAATAAGTTTAGCCTCTTTATTATCTAAATATTCTTCTTTAGCATAAGCCTTCTTACTAATATCACCACCACTGATTACTTCAATCATAGGAATATCATGTACCTTGGCATATTCATAATCTCTTTGGTCATGAGCCGGAACCGCCATGACAGCCCCCGTACCATAATCACCTAAAACAAAATCACCTAAGAAAATAGGAACTTCGGCCCCAGTTACCGGATTTATCGCTTTAATACCTTTAACTAGACAACCAGTTTTACCTTTATTAAGTTCGGTACGGTCCATATTAGATTTTTTAGAAGTTTCTTCTATGTAAGCAAGGACTTCTTCTTTATTTTCTACGCGAGGCATTAACTCTTTAATAAGTTTACCATCGGGAGCAATAACAAAGAAAGTTATACCATAGATGGTTTCAATACAAGTCGTAAAGATTTGAAATTTACCGCCGCCAACAATATCGATATCAACCTCTACACCAGTAGATTTACCAATCCAGTTAATTTGACCTAATTTTACTTTAGGAGCAAAATTAGTATCATCTAACCCTTTAAGTAAGTCTTCGGCATAACTACTCATTTTTAACATCCATTGGGATTTTTCTTTTTGAACAACAGGACTCCCACATCTTTCACAAACACCACCAGCGGCATCTTCATTAGAAAGGACAGTCTTACAATTTGGACACCAGTTTACCGGTACCGTGGCTTTATAAGCCATACCATGTTTATAAAATTGTAAGAATTGCCATTGGGTCCATTTATAATATTCAGGATCGGTTGTAGAGAATTCTCTTGACCAGTCAAAACTAAAACCTAAAGATTGCATTTGTTTTTTAAAATTGGTGATATTGGCCTTAACGGCATCTTTAGGATGAATATGATTTTTGATTGCATATTGTTCGGCAGGAGCCCCGAAGGCATCCCAGCCCATTGGAAATAAAACATTAAATCCTTGCATTCTTTTCATTCTTGATAAAGCATCTAAAGCGGTATAACTACGAACATGACCAACATGAAGACCGGCTCCAGATGGATAAGGAAACTCTACTAACGCATAAAAAGGTGTTTTACTACTACCTGTTACGGCTTTAAAAGTTTCGTGTTCTTCCCAATATTTTTGCCATTTTTTTTCAATTTCTTTATAATTACTTTCCATTTTCTTTTCCCCATTTCTTGTTTAAATGTCTTCCTATTATTTCAAAAATACTATAAATTAGTGCAAATAGAATAATAAAACCGATGGCTAATTGAAAGTACATTGCCAAAGGAATGTTACTTATTATAGTACAGGTTAAACTAATAACTAGAGCATTACCAAAGCTTGTCCATTTTAACAGTTCTTGATAATCCACTTTTTTCTCATCTAAATTATAGCGAATAATCATAAGTTTTCCTTCGTTAGTATATTTAAATTTTTTCTCTTTCTTACCCTTCTTGCCAGTTTTATCTTTAGTTTTTTCTTGAGGTACTTTAATACGTCCGGCTATATAATAACAAAAGATATAAATCATTAAGAAAACTATAATAAAGAAAATTAAATTACTAATTACCCAATTCATACATTTTCCTCTTTCTAGGGGTAAGTTTTCTTTTAAATAATTTTATACTTAAAAGAAAAAACACGTAAAAGCCTCCTATAAGGACGAATTTACGTGGTACCACCTTAACATTATACTCTTAATTGATATAGGAATTACCCATTTAAACTAATTCAAACAAGTTCATATAAATATTATATTTGTTTACACCAGCCACAAACTCTCTTTAACAATATTTTTATATTACTACTTTTAAATCTCTTTTCTCGTTTACAAGTCATATTATATACTTAAATATTCTAATTAAGCAAGTCTTTTTATACTTTTTATAATAATTTTATATTTAACTTATAATAATCTTATTTACATATTATAGAATTTATTAGTTTTCCCGTTACCGCGAAAACTATTACAACTAGTAGTTCTAGTATCGTTATCTAAAAGATTATAAATAGCAATTAATTGTTCATCAGACAAATAATCATTTATATTACCATTTTTAAAAGCACCAATTATTTTTTTATAGTTATTGTTATTATAGCCGGCATATTGATTTTTTGCAGAAATTACTGAGATAACATCTTTGCCGCCAAATCTACCATCATCAACACGATTTAAAACGGATGATACAACATTAGAGACATTTTTTACACTGTTTTTTTCTGTTTTACCGCCTCCTTCAGCAAAGGCTAAAGCAACCACTTTAATATAAGTATCATAATCGGATGCATAAGTAGTTGGAGTAAAACTATTTTTATCTTTAATAGCTTTAGTAGTGGTATTTTCTTCATCTAAGTCAAAATCCATTATTTCTAAATTATTATCAGTTGTAATATTGTTTTGGAGTTGTTGGCTAGTATTTAAATGTTCATTATCAAGATTTTTTTCTATATTACTAGTATTAATTTTAACAGTTTCTATTTTTTCATCATTCATAATTTTTTATTTCCTTCTCTTATTAAAATTATCATAAGATTTATTCTTTTTCAATAATTTTTAAATGAAATTTAGTTAATATTAGCTTTCTTTACTTCATCTTGGTATGGTTTTAAGGCATTGTTCCAAGAAGAGTAGTAATCATTACCACGGTGATCTTCTAAGATATCTAATTTATTTAAATAATTTCCTAAATAATTACTCACTTTATATGCTCCATAATAATTTAGATGATCTCCCATATCTCTAGTATCCTTACTCCAATCAATCATAGCTTTATTATCAATATTTAAATCTAAATATTTAATTTTATTTTGTCTGGAATAATGTTTAATCCCGTTATGACGACGATAGTTCCAATTAACAGTACTAGGGGTACTAACTAATATAAAGGAAATATCATTTTCATCACACTTCTTTTTAATTAAATCTAAATAATATTTATTTATTTTATCTATTTTTTCTGTTTCTTCAGTATATTCCATATAATTATGATTAGTTGCAGGACTTATATTTAAAGAAAAATCATAGCCTTTAAAAGTATCGGTATAATTATAAGCCATTTCCATCTTAAAATCTTGCATAGTCATTTGTTTCCAGCGATTATGATAGTGAAATACAGGAATAAACTCTCCCATCCAAAAGCGAAAATTATAACTGATAGGTATTTTTCGATAAATGGCATCGGTTTCTAGAATTAGAACTTTTAGTTTTTGTTTAGTAAGAGTTTTTAGAAAATAGTTATAACTATCATATAAATATTGACCAGAGGTACCACTAACATACATAGTATAACCATAATTTTTATATATTTCTAAGGGACTAATAGCTGCAAATGATTCACTATCACCAATTACTAAGGCATCAATAGAATTTTCTTTTTCAGCAAGAGGGCCGCTGGCATTATCAATGTGTTTATCAGGACTAAGAGTGCCATTGTTTTTAGGACTAACTATATAAGATGCTATTATAAGTAGCAAGAAAAGAATAAGGAAAAAAACGATGACTTTTAAAATTTTTTTCATGATACCTCCTAAAAGTTAGCATATAAAGGATCTACAGGGATATAACCATCACCATAAGCCCCAAATATAACAATAAATAGTATTAAAGCATAATATAAAGTCCAACGAATATAAATTGGTTTTTTACTAATAGCCTCTCTAATGTTAATACCTTTTTCTTTTAAGATACTAATAATTAAAACTATTAATAGGGTAACAATTATTATTCGAAAATCAAATTTATCTAAACCTAATTTTAAAATATTTTCTGAAAAATCATTTAAATTAAAGGTAGTAAATATCTTTTTAAACATCGAAAATCCTGCCTGCAGGCCATGAGCACGGAAAAATAATTCACCAAAAATTACTAAAACGGTAGTTTTAAACATTTCTAAAAGACGATAGAAAAAATTATTGCGGTTAATATGAAGAAGTTTCAAAATCTTAAGAATTACGGGTGAAAATAAATCTGCTAGCACTATTAAAGTAAAATGATAAAGACCAAAGAAGATATAATTCCAAGCAGCCCCATGCCACAAACCATTTAAAAGCCAAACTACTAAGAGGGCGATAGCACCACTTAAAAGAGGACCAAAATGATTACCAAAATGTTTACGACCGAAATTAGTCAATTTTTTTAAACTTTTAGATAAGGATAATGGATAAAAAACATAATCTCTTAAGAAGGCTCCTAAAGTAATATGCCATCTACTCCAAAATTCACTAATATTTTTGGAAAAGAAAGGTTGCTTAAAGTTTTCTGGTAATTTAACTCCAAATATTTCAGCACTACCAATTACAATATCCATTGTTCCTGCAAAGTCCATATATAATTGAATCGTATAAAAGCAAGCCCCTGCTAAAATAACGGCTCCGCCAAGACTAGGATAGTTACTAAATATATTTTTTACGATAATATTTAGCCTGTCGGCCACAATCATTTTCTTTAACATGCCAAATAAAATTCGTTGATAACCAAAAGTTAAATTTTGATAGTTAAGAGGTTGCCCACTATATAATTTTTCAGCGGTATCTTTATAACGACTAATTGGTCCCTCCATGATACTAGGAAAAAAGGCTAAATAAAGCATTAATCTTCCTAGATTATCATCAGCTGTAATGGTTCCGTTTTTAACATCAATAATATAGCTTAAGGCTTGAAGTGTATAAAAGGAAATACCAATAGGCATAATATAATGGGGAACTTTTAACTGGTAATTTATGTGAATCAGACTTAAAAGATTATTGATATTATTACCAATAAAACTAGAATATTTTAAGACTATTAAAAGCCCTAAGTGAATAAAAAGAGCAAGTATTATGACTTTGTTTTCTTGGCGTTTATATTTTTCTTTTACTTGTTTTTTATCTGCCCCCGATGCTAACTCTTCTTTTTTCAAACTTTTTAGGTGTTCAAGCCACAATCCAAAGTGATGAATAGAAAGGCCTGAAAATATTAAGTAGATAATTAATTTTTTACTTAAAAGATAAAAGAAGATAAAACTTGCTCCTAATAAGATTTTGTAACGATGTTTTTTTGAAGTTAGAAAGTAAAGTATAATGACAATGGGTAAAAATAAGGCAACATACCCTAAATCACAGTATTGCATACTAATTTTCCTCTAATTTTTGAATTAAATTCCAAATAGCCTGAGCACTGTTAAAATTACTAGGGATAATTTGGGTAGTTGGTACTTCAACATCAAATTCATCTTCAATATCACCTATTAAGGAAAGAATTGCTAAACTATCTAATAAATGATTATCTATTAGATGTTCTTCGGTTGTGTAATCGACTTCTGGATTTAATTCTTCTAACATTTCTATTAATTTTTCCATTTTATTTCTCCTTTCTAGCCATATTAAGAGGATAAGTTTTAACATCATTCCTTACTACCTCAATATGGTTATCATTTATTAAAACAACATTGGGTAAATCTCTACTTAAGAATAAACTTATACCCTCAGTCATGGCATAGGCGCCTACTCGTTTAAATGCCAAAATATCGCCTATTTTAATATTACTTACTTCTAAATCTTTAACTAATATATCATTTATCGTACATAAACTTCCACAAATATTATATGATTCTTTAGGACCAGTCCTTGCGGGATATAGTAAAACATCAGGATGTTTCATGGCCATCATTTGACCATAATAGGTTATATGGTTAATGCCGCCATCAACAATAGCAAAATTACCAGCATCATTATTTTTTAAGTCTACAACTTTAGTTAAATAAGTTCCACAAGATGAGGATATACTACGACCTAATTCTAAGGTAATATGACCTTGATATGTCATAGCCTTTAAATAACTTGAAACACTTGTAAGAAATTCTTTTTCTGTAAATTCTTTTTCTTCTTTAAAATAACTTACAGGTAATCCCAAGCCTAATTCTAATTCTTCAGCTAAATAACCAAGATTATCTTTTAATTCAGTTAAGAATTCATCAATATAGTCAATATCTTTCTTTATATGTTTTAATAAAAAATGTTGAGTTCCAGAAAAATAATGTAAACCGATGATATTTAGATATTGATATGAGTATCTATTTTCTAAAATCTTTATTACTTCATTTTTACTAAGGCCAAATTGATTATTACTGGTTAATCTTAATAAAACTTTAATCGTAATTTTTAGTTCTTGACCTATTTTTTCAATCATATCTAATTGGTTAAGGGATTCAATGGTTATTAAAATTTTTGGCTCTTTTAAACTTATAATTTCTTTTAATTCTTCATAGTTTTTATAAACGCCAGATACAACCATTTGGGCTGGTTTAATACCGCTATTTTTGGCGATTTTGTATTCGCCATAAG
>CAKORQ010000050.1 GCA_934101445.1 uncultured Bacilli bacterium
GTAAAGTTGAAGTTTTAAATATAGGTTTAGAAGGTCTTTTCTTACTCTTTTTCGTAACGGATTCAATTTTATAATCTAATCCTAATTTATTAAGAATTTCATCAGCAGCCTCTTCATTTTTAATTTCTAAATCTTTATCTTGATATTTAAAAAGTTCCGCATTAAAATCTTTAAAATTGGCTGTTATACTCCAATATTCTTCCGGAATAAAGGCTTTAATTTCGCGTTCACGGTCAACAATTAATTTTAGTGCAACCGATTGAACCCGACCAGCCGATTTACCACCAGTTTTAGACTGCATTAATTTAGATAATCTAAAGCCGATAATACGGTCAAGCATTCTTCTCGTTTCTTGAGATTTTACTAAATTATCATCAATTTTTCTCGGATGTTTAAAAGCCTCTATTACTGCTGGTTTTGTAATTTCGTGAAATTC
Source organism: uncultured Bacilli bacterium (assembly GCA_934101445.1). Lineage (GTDB taxonomy): Bacteria > Bacillota_I > Bacilli_A > RF39 > UBA660 > CAG-605. The sequence goes on from CAKORQ010000050.1 coordinate 437, forward strand.
AATCCGATCATAATCTTTATCTTTTAATTTTAAAGTATCAAATAAATGCCAAGATATAGCTTCTCCTTCGCGGTCGGGATCGCTTGCTAGATATATTCTATTTGCTTCTTTTGCATCTTTTTTTAATTCTTTAATAATACTAGATTTACCTTTAATAGCAACATAATCGGGTTTAAAATCATTTTCCACATCGATTCCTAAACCATATTTACCTTTAGTTGAAAGGTCTCTAATATGTCCTTTACTAGATACTACTTTATAATCACTACCTAAGTATTTTTCAATTGTTTTACTTTTAGCAGGGGACTCTACTATTACTAAGTTTTTCTTTTTTTCCATAACATCACTTTCTTTTTTTATATTTTAGTTTTTATTTTTATTATTTAATATTTTATTTCTCTTTTAGCCATTTTATTATTCAAAAATGTCAAACGCTGTAATAGTAACATAGTATTTTTATCTTTTCAAGTAGCAAAATCAAAAAAAGTAAGATAAATTCTTACTCTATACTATTTACAAAAGGAAAGGAAGTATATCCTTCAATATAATCTTTTAACATATTAGAAATTGTAATATATTTATAATTTTTAATCTGATTTAATTCAGATTTTAAGATACCAGTATAATCTCGATACACTTTGGAAATTAATTTCTTGTCATTTTGATTTATTAACATTATATTATAAAGTCTATTTAATTTATCATCAGGAGTAACCTCATCAGAAATATATCCTTCTAATCTCGCAGTCATTTGGGCTTGTAAAAAGTTTAGTTCTGGGTATTTGCTCATAATTTCCTTGGCTACTAATAGTACCCTATCTTCTTCTAATAAATTACCATTATACTCATATTTCATTTTAACATCTTCCCTTTTCTTTAAAAGCAGCCTCATTTATTCTTTTAACATCTTCAAAAGTTATATGAATTTCTTCCTCTGCTCCCACTAATAATTCTTCTAAATAACGACTATTTAAATTGTTTACTACAGTTTGTAAACTTCTAGCCCCTGTATTTAAATCATATGCAGCCTCCGCAATTAAATCATAAGCATCTTCATCAATTACCAATTTTTTACCAAAAGAGGAAACCAACGTTTTAAAGCCAATTAAAGGGCTAATTTTTGATTCTAGTAATATTTTCTTTAAATCACTCTTACTATAATCTTTAGTATGAACATATGTATTAAAACGCCCAACTAATTCCTTTTCAAAGCCCATTTTTATTAAGTCCTCCGGAGTAATTGAATAATCTTTGGCTTTAGTTGACTCATCATATTTGACGTTAAAACCAATTGGTCGCGATGATGACATTTGCATTTTATCATTTCTTAAATTAGTTAAGGCTCCCAAACACACAAAGGTTAATTTTGAAGTATCAAACTCTACAGTTTGACCTTTATCTACTTCAATAGTATATTTTCCACCACCTAAAAAGTCTAATAATTGGTGTTGAACAGCGGTTTTCATAGTTAAATCTCTCGAACTATTATTTACTATTTTATCTAATTCATCTAAAACTACTATTCCTATTTCGGCCTTACTTAAATCACCATCAGACTTAACATATAACTCTTTTAAAATATCCGTTATATTACCACCAACATAGCCAGAAGCTGAATAATTAGTAATTGATGTAGCAACAAAAGGTAGTCCTAAATTATCAGTTATATCCTTAGTTATAGCAGTTTTACCAGTTCCACTAGGACCATCAATAAACATAACTGAACGAGTTCCACTAGGTATATTGGGGATACTTGCAAGTTTTTGATTCTTGATTATATTAAAAAATAACAACTTAGCGGCATTTTCTTGCCCAATAAATTTCTGTTCTATCGATGCTAGCATTTTTTTTATGTTTTCAGAATTATTCATGACACTATTAGTCATTTCTTTAGCAGTAACTGTTTGGTAGTTAAAAGATGTTTGCGTACTATTAAGAGTTGCTGTTTTTTCTTCAAAACTTTGGTTAAAAGCACCACGCCTAGCAGAATCTTGCTTCGTTATTTCTTGAGTAGAATGTGGCTTAGGAATTTTTATAAAATCATCAGTAGCAGTTCTTTCAATAAAAGAAATACTTTTTTCTTCTTGCATTTTATCATTAAGAAAAGACTTAAATTTACTATAATAGCTATTTTTATCCTTCGTAACTACTTCATTTACTTCTGGATTATCTTCTAACTCAGCAAATGTTTTTATAATAATATCATCATTCATAAGTGTCCAGCCAATTACAGTTGGACTAAAAAAATTTAGTTTTAATACCTTATTTTTATTTTTAGTTTGATAACGAGTTATAGCATTATTAAAAAGGTTCAATTTATCATCAAGTACCTCATCAAACAAAAATTTGTGATAATCTCTTTCATAATTCGAACTACGTATACTGCTTTTTTTGCCCAGAAATCCTTTTTTAGCTTGGTTAATTTCATCAACTTTTTCTCCTAATTTACTTGTAAAATCCGGATTTAACCCATTTAAAAATCCCTTTAATTCCTCATCATTTTCAATAATTGCCATTAACAAAGTGCACATATCAGGATTTCTTTCTAAAATCCACGAATTCGTTGCTTCTTTACCGTTAAGACGCATATCTATAGCGGCATTTACGACCTTTTTGGTTTTGGGTGTCAAATCATCATAATCCATATTAATCCTCCATATTATATATAATATATTACCATAAATTGTTAAAAAAGAGTAATTTCTTACTCCCATTTAAATAATTTGTTTTTTTTCTTCTAATTATTATCAGTAGTGGTATCGTTACTATTAATATCATCATCACTACTCTTTAAACCATTTTCTAAATAAGCAAAATAATTAGTTTTAATAGCCAAATTATCCATTTTCATTTCATTTTTAACTTTAGTATTAATACTTATTATTTCTTCATCAGTATACTTATCAGCACCGATATAATTTATTTTACTCTTAGTAGCATCATAATAAGCAATATCAGTACGCCAAGACCCATCGGCAAAGACTACAATTTCTTCATAAGTATCGCTTAAAAGATCAGTTCCTGCATAAAGACGAGGATCATAATCTAAAGCAAATAGATTAGCCATAGTTGGTAAAATATTAACAAAAGTTGTATAATCATCAAACTTTTTAGCCTCTAGGCTTGGATTATAGATAATAAATGGTGTTCTATCGGTATCGCCATTACTTGATGTATCATACTTGGCTATCTGGGCAAAAGCCTCATCACTTAAGCCATAAGGATAATGATCAGCAAATAACATAATTACGGTATCTTCTAATTTACCATTATCTTCTAGTTCCTGTAGCAACTCTCCTATAGCATTATCAACAATCTTTAACTTCGACATATATCTTTTAGCTGTCATATCCCAATCTTCATCTTTATATAAATCTAAATACATATCACCAGTTTTACTAGAAATATTATAAGTCATATGACTAGATACCGTTGTTAACCAGGCCATATATTTATCTTCATTAATAAAATGTGGCACAGCCTTTTCTATAAACTCAACATCACTTGGCCAAGGTTGATATTCACTACCCAGTTTTATTCCTAATTTATTAACATCATAATAATTTTGACTGCCCATATTAGGATGATATATACTTCGATAATAAAAGTGATCAGTATAATCATGATAACTGCTCGTATGATAATTGGCCCTATTAAATAAGTTAAATAATGATTCATAATAAGTATTATCTTTATAAGTATTGATAGTACAAGTATTATTAATGGTATATAAAGATGTTATCCCAGTCATTTCATTATTACCAGTTGAACAAGCATTTCTTGGCGAATAAGCATTTTCCCAAGACCAACCATTATTATATAATTTAGCAAAGTTAGGAAAATACTCAGGGTAATCTTTTAAAACATTACTACCTGATTCAATCATTAAAACAATTAAATTTTTTCCTTTAAACATTCCTGTATAATCATTTTTACTCGTAATTTCTTTACTCATAAAATAACTGTTTAAAGTTTTATAATCTTTATTAATTTCTGTCTCTTGTAGGGCATCCCAAGCCGTATCATCAATAATTCTACTATAATTAGTTACTTCTTTAGGTTCATATTTTACAAATGTCTCCGTTGTTTGTTCATGTTTAATAACTAGTGATTTAATATCTAAAAATTCATAACCTAAAAGTCCATATTGACTAACGGCAATATTTTGCATCGAAGGATTCCTATATAATTCTTTATTACTTACAATTTGCATTTTATCTTGCATGAAATCCCAGTTAACAGTGCCATAATAAAGACCGGCCACAATAATAGTTACAAAAACAGTTAAACAACGCACTACATTATATTTATATTTCTTACTTTTATCAATAAACTTTTTTTCTAAAAAAATAAAATATAAAACATATAAAATAGGTATTATAAAAAGCGTATAAAACCAAGGATTAAGACTCGTAAAAAAGTCACCAATAAAATATTCGATAGCATGGGCTTGACTTGCGGTTCCTAAGGACATATAAGTACCTAAGTAATTATGCATTCCGCCTTGGGCTGTAAATAAAATTCCTAAAAGAAATAATAAAACACAAACTATTATATTCGCATACTTTCGTTTTAAAAAACTAATAAGTAAAGAAATAATATTACTTAATATAATACATCCTAAAAAGATTCTTAAACTTGACCAATTAAAAACACTTAAACCCATAATTACTTTAAAAAATATTTCTAAAAGAAATATTCCTATAGTTAATAAACAACTATAACAAACAACTTTATTATTATAAATTTTTTTCATACTTTACTTCCTTTTTACTACATTATCAATTATACTTTTATTTAATTAAATTTTCTACTTAAAATTTCTTATTTTACAGCCTTTGTTATAATTATTTTTTATATTTTTTAACTGGTCCATAACTAAAGCGATAATTATCTAAAGGACCGTACTTTTCTAACATTTCTAAGTGAAACTTTGTTGGATAACCTTTATGGTTTTTAAAACCGTACATCGGGTATAAATCATCTAACTCATCCATCATATGATCTCTAGTTACTTTAGCAACAATGCTAGCGGCCGCTATGGAAGCCGAAGTAGCATCTCCATGAATGATACTAGTACTTGGCATTGCAAGATCAAGAGGCATCGCATCAATTAAAACATGTTCAGGTTTTATTTTTAAGGAATTGATTGCCTCATACATAGCCAGTTTGGTAGCCTCATAGATATTTACTTCATCAATCGTTGCGGCATCAATCATCCCAACCCCATAACAAATAGCATCTTTAATTATTTTAGGATATAACTCTTCTCTTTTTTTCTCACTTAATTTTTTGGAATCGTTTAAACCATCTAAATGGTAATTAATCGGTAATATAACTGCCGCTGCAACAACGGGACCAACAAGGGGACCACGTCCTACTTCATCAACACCACAAATAAATTTTATTCCTTGTTTATATAGTTCTTTTTCATATTTTAAAAGGTCTATTTCTTTTTTCTTAAGTGTTTTTGTCTTCTTATTTGTATCTTTAGCTTTTTTAGTTAAAGTTTTCTTCGACTTAGCTGGATCTATATCACTTTCTTCAATTTTTTCTTGTTCTTTAGTTAACTCTTCTGTTTTTCTACTACTTTGTTTTTTCATAAATCTTCAACCTTATCAAATGTAATATTTTTAATTTTCTCTAACTTTATTTCATTAATTATATAAGTACTTACTCTCCTAAAGTCAGCCTCGCCCCCCTTATTTAAAGCTCCAATTTTCTTAGCAATAACATTATAAGCTTCTTCAAAGTCATCTAAATTTTCTAAGTTATAGCGGCTACTTAGTATCTCTGGATAAAATTTTTCTAACTTTAAAAGAATATGGCAAGCTACTTTATCAAGAGGTAATATATCTTCTTTAATCGCACTCATACAAGCTAAATTTAAAGCCACCGTTTCTTGTTCTAACTTTGGCCATAATATACCTGGAGTATCTAAAATAACAATATTACTATTAGTTTTTAACCAGGTAAGACTTCTAGTAATACCCGGATTATTTCCTACTTTACTAACCTTTCTTCCGGCTAAGCGATTTATTAAAGTCGACTTACCAACATTAGGTATACCAAGAACACAGGCATGAATTAAGTTACTATTATTACCTTTAGTTTTCTTTTTATCTAGTTTTTCTTGCATAACGTTATTTATTGTATTAACTAATTTTTTTAAATCATCTTTATTATCTGCATTAATAGCTACTACATTATATCCCTTATCAGTATAATACTTACTCCATTTTTTCGTATCATCACTATCCGCTAAATCAGATTTAGTCATTACTAAAATATGTGGTTTAGTTTTTAAGATATCTTCACTTCCGCTTATTTTGGATGAATAAGGAATTCTTGCATCAACAAGTTCTAAAACTACATCGATTAAGTCTTTCTTTTCTTCTAACATTTTCTTGGTTTTAGCCATATGACCTGGATACCAGTTGATACTCGTTGAT
>CAKORQ010000051.1 GCA_934101445.1 uncultured Bacilli bacterium
GGCATTCTTTTGGGGGCCGATTATCCATTATTTATGCTAGTCGTAATGAAACCGAAAAAGTAATTTTATTTGGGGCACCGTGTATAAGAGAGTATAAACCCACATTTAAAGAAAAAGTTTTAAAAGGCTTAAAAAAGATACCATTTACTAAAGATTTAGTTGAACTTGCCAAACAATATATTGGCTCTACGGATTATAAAAATGCTAGTCCGGTTATGCGAAGGGTTTTAGTTAACACAATTAATCAAGATTTAAGTGAATGTGCAACCAAGATTATTGCCCCAACTTTACTTATTTGGGGGACTTTAGATACCGCAGCACCAATTGAACAGGCTCGTAAACTAGAAAAACTTCTTAAAGATGGGGCTTTGATTGAAATACCCGGGGCAACTCATTATGCTTATTTAGAACGCATTGATTATGTAACTAATATTTTAATAAATTTTTTAGGAGGAAAGTAAAATGACATTGTTAATAAATGTTTTAATATTTTTAATTATATTTTATAGTGTAACAGTTAAATCAAGAAAATCACTTCATATGTTACAACAAAACTTATATAACGAAAATAATCGTTATTTAAAGTGGTTAAAGCAAAATAGAAAGGTGGCTTTAAAACATTATGATGTAATTGGGTTAATTTTAGCCGTAATTGCTTTATTTACTGGGAGTTTCTTAAGTAAAGTACTACTTTTTATTAGTGCTTTAATTTATCTATTTGATAGTGAAGTAATAAAGTATTCGATAATGGTGGAGAAAGCAAAAAAACCACTAGTTAAAACGGCAAGAGTTAAAAGACAGATGATGACTCTTTATATATTAAATTTAATACCTTTAGTACTTTATTTAGTGTTTAATTGTAATGTTAAAGTATTATTAGTTTTGGCATCCTTAATGTTAGTTTTAAATTATTATATGGTATATCTTGTTAAACTAATAAATGATCCAATTGAAAAAGGAATATATAAGAAGTTTTGGCATATGGCTGAGGATAAACTGGCTTCTTATAAAGATTTAAAAGTTATAGGAATTACGGGTTCTTATGGGAAGACTAGTAGTAAGAATATTCTAAATGAGATTCTTTCGATGGATTATATTTCCCATCCAACGCCGAAAAATTTTAATACTGATGTAGGACTTATGAGTACCATTAATAATGATTTAACTAAGTTTGATGAAATATTTATTGCGGAAATGGGGGCTTATAAAGTAGGAAGAATTAAGAATGCTTGTAATTTAGTGCATCCTAAGTATGGTCTTCTTACAACGATTGGTAAGGCTCATTTAGAAACTTTTGGTAGTCAAGAAAATATTATTAAAACGAAATTTGAACTTATTGAAAGTTTACCTAGTGATGGTATCGCTTTTCTAAATATGGATGATCCATTGCAGGCTAATTATGATTTACAAAATAAGGTAAGAGTTGTTTGGTATGCCGTTAATAATAAAAAGGCGGACTTTTATTGTTTAGATACTAAATGTAATGATAAAGGGTCGACATTTAAAATTTTCTTTAAAAAAGAAAATAAAGCTTATGAATTTCAAACTAGACTTTTAGGACGTCATAATATTTCGAATATTGTTTCGGCTGTTGCGGTTGGTTATGAATTTGGAATTTCAATTTCTAAATTACAGGCTGCTGTTATGAAAATTAAACCTATTGAACATCGTTTGGAACTTAAGAAAATTGGTAATATGTATCAAATTGATGATGCCTATAACTCTAATCCAGTGGGGGCAAAAGTAGCGCTAGAAGTTCTTGGTATGATGCCGGGGGATAAAGTGGTAGTTACCCCAGGAATGGTTGAGTTAGGTGCTGAAGAAGAAAAATATAATAAAGAATTTGGGGAAGAAATAAGTGCGGTTGCTGATTATGTTATTTTAGTTGGCGAAAAACAAACTAAGCCTATTTATGAAGGTTTAATGGCGAAAAAATATGATAAAGATCGTATAATTATTACTAATGATGTTAGACAGACATATATCTTAGTAAATAAATTAAAAGGTAAAAAAGACATATATGCTTTATATGAAAACGATTTACCAGATACTTATAATGAATAATTAAAAAAGCAATAATTGAGAAGGAAGGAAAAAAATTATGAATATGAATATTAAATTAGGTGTAATTTTCGGCGGGGTATCCGTTGAACATGAGGTAAGTGTTATTTCTGCCGTTCAAGCAATGCAGGCTATAGATAAGGATAAGTATGATGTTATACCTATTTATATAACTAAAGATAGACAGTGGTATACAGGAGAAATCTTAAAAGATATGGATACTTATACGGATATGGATTTGCTTAAAAGATATACTAGTAATGTAACTTTAATTAATAAAAAGGGTAAATTTTATTTACAAAGTAAAGGTCTATTAAAGAAAATCGTTACGGAACTGGATTTAGTATTGCCAATTGGTCATGGTACTAATATGGAAGATGGTACTTTACAAGGTTATTTACAAACGGTGGGTATTCCTTATTGTGAATCTGATGTAGCCGCATCTAGTGTTGCTCAAGATAAAGTAACCCAAAAATTAGTATTTCAAAGTAAGGGTTTACCAATGACTGCTTTTACTTGGTTTTATGATGTTGATTATAGTGAGTCGCAAGAAGAAATATTAAAAGAATGTGCTAAATTAAAATATCCTTTAATTGTAAAACCAGCTACTTTAGGCAGTTCAGTAGGTATTAATTTTGCTAAAGATGAAGAAGAATTAAAAAACGCTATTGAAGAGGCTATTTCCTATGATAAGAAAATCTTAGTTGAACACGCTGTTGAAAATTTAAGCGAAGTTAATATCTCTGTCTTAGGTGATTATAAATATCAAGAAGTATCTTGTATTGAAGAAGTGACTACTGTTCATCATTTACTTACTTATGCTGATAAATATATCGGTAATGCCAAAGATAAACCTAGTAAAGGGATGGCTACTCTTGGCCGTAAAGTTCCGGCTAAGTTAGATAAAAAAATGCAAAGTGAAGTAGAAGAGGTGGCTGTTAAAGCGTTTAGAGCTGTGGGTTTATCTGGGGTTTGCCGTATTGATTTTTTAATAGATAAAAATGATAATAAAGTTTATATTAATGAAATAAATTCTATTCCGGGTTCGCTATCATTTTATTTGTGGGAACCAAAGGGCAAAAAGTACCGTGAATTATTAGAAGAAATTATTAAGATTGGTATTAAAAATTATCAAGAAAATAGTAAAAAAGTGCATTCTTTCGAATCCAATATTCTAGAAGGATATAAAGGTGCGGGCGCTAAAGGCGGTAAGTTTGGTCTAAAAGGAAGTAAGTTTTAGGTGAATTATGAAAAGAAAAGGGTTTACTTTAGTTGAGTTACTGGCTGTAATTGTGGTTTTGGCTATTTTGGTTACTGTTGCAACGCCTAATGTTTTAGGAATTCTAAGGCAGCAAAAAGGTAATACTACCGATATAGTTGTTACTAATTTAAAAGATGCTGCTGTTAGTTATGCTAAAGAACAAATTTCTCTAAGTAAGTTACATTTAAGTTCTTGTAATTTTGATATTAATAATGAGACGGTGGCCACTAATAATATTGGTAAATGTGTTAAAGATTATACCGTGGATTTTTTAAAGAAAAATGGGACGTTTGATGATAAGCAAGGGTCCTGTGATACCAGTAGAAAAATATATATTTATAAATATAATAATGGTAATTATGATGAAATTAAAGTTTATGTGCCAAATGATGTTTGCCAAGTAAAATAGAGGTAAAAATGCAAAAAGAACTAAAATATTTAATTATAAATTATAGTGCTAAAGATTTAGAGTATATTGATGAGTTGCTAGAGTATGTCGATAATGCCTCAGAAAAAATAGTTAAATGGTTTGGCTTTAAAGATTTTGGAGCCAAACCGGTTGTTACTATATTTGGAGGAACGAAGGAATTTTATCAGGCTATATTAGATTATAAACCAGAAGAAAAGATTTATGATTGGATATCAGGTTATGCTTTTAAAAAAGATGGTGTTAATATAATTTATACCTTATCAGTAGAAGGTCTTTTACAAACAGCCCATAAGAATGCCAATGTTTTAAAGTTAGAAAGACTTATTATTCACGAATTTAGTCATTCTTGTCAGCAAAAAATAAAAAATAGTTCTACTGCTATATGGTTGTTGGAAGGAATGGCCGGTTTTTTAGCCGGACAATATAATAATGATACCGACGAGATAACCACTAGTTTGGATAATATGCTAGAAAATCATGATGGTAAGGGTAAGTATAGTGATTATAAAAAGATGTTTATTTATGTTTATGAGGCTTATGGTAAAGAATATTGTTTAAGCTTACTAGAAAATAAGGAATTTGCTTATAATGTTACTCCCAAATTATATGAAGAGGCCCTAAATTATTATAAAGAGACGTTAAAAAGATAAAAATTACTTAAAATAAGGAGTTTATCAGGAAAATAAAGATAAATTCCTTTTTTAAAACTTTGATTTAAGGTATAATAAATAATTAGAAAGAAAGTGAATTATATGGGAATTTTTGATAAATTAAAACAAATTGTAAATAATAAAAGTAAAGAAGAAACTAAAAATGAAGAAGTAGAAAGTTATAGTAAAGGTTTAGAAAAAACTAGGAATGAATTTGTTTCCAAGTTAAATGTTTTAGGAATTAAGTATACAAAAATAGATGAGGCTTATTTTGAAGAATTAGAACAAATCTTAATTATGGCTGATATTGGGGTTAATACGGTAGAAAACTTTTTAGATAGATTAAAAGCCCGTGTTAAAAAAGAAAATATTACGGATACTAAATATTTAAATGAGGTAATAGTTGATGAATTATTTATAATTTATGTAAATGGGGAAAATATTACTGATAAAATTAACATTGCTAAAGAAGGTCCAACTGTTATTTTAATGGTTGGCGTTAACGGTGTTGGGAAGACTACTACGATTGGCAAATTGGCTTATAAATATCATAAAGAAGGTAAAAAAGTCATGCTTATTGCCGCCGATACTTTTAGAGCTGGGGCAGTTGAACAGTTAAAAGTTTGGGCAGATCGAACTGATTCAATCTTTTATGGTAAAGAAAATACTGATCCAGCGGGTGTTATTTATGATGGTTTAGTAAAAGCAGGAGAAGAAAAGGCCGATATTGTTTTAATTGATACGGCCGGTCGTTTACAAAATAAAGTAAATCTAATGAAAGAATTAGAAAAAATGAATAAGGTTATTGCTAAGTTTATACCAGATGCTCCTCATGAAACCCTTCTAGTAATTGATGCTACTACTGGTCAAAATGGCATAATGCAAGCCAAAGCTTTTAAAGAAATTACGAATATTACTGGTATTGTTCTTACTAAGTTGGACGGAACTGCAAAGGGTGGTATTGTCTTAGCCATTAAAGAGGAAGTAAATATACCTGTTAAATTTATTGGTTTAGGGGAACAAATGACTGATTTAAAACCATTTGATATTGAGTCTTATATTTATGGCTTATTTAAGGATATGATGTAGTTTGAAAAATGTAGATAACTTAGAACCTATTAATAAAATTTTAAATAAATATGGTATCTTAGATGATGAAATTATTAATTATGGTAAATATATTGCCAAAGTAGATATAGATAGATTAGGTACCAAAGATAAAAAGGGTAAATTAATACTGGTAACTAGTATTAATCCAACTATTTATGGTGAAGGAAAAACGACGACGGCGATTGGGCTAGTCGATGCCTTAAATAAATTAAATAAAGATGCCGTGGCTATTCTTAGGGAACCCGCATTGGGACCTGTTTTTGGGACCAAAGGTGGAGCCACCGGTGGTGGTAAGGCTAGGATTATTCCTGGGGTGGATATAAATTTACACTTTACGGGGGATATGAGTGCGATATGTACGGCTAATAACTTATTATGTGCGATTATTGATAATCATATTTTTCAAGGTAATGAGTTAAAGATAAAAACAGTAGTTTTACCCAGAACCATAGATATTAATGATAGAGCCTTAAGAAATATTACTATTAATTCGAGTTATAACCGAGAAGACCATTTTATTTTAACCGTGGCTAGTGAATTAATGGCATGTGTGTGTTTAGCAAATGATTTTAAAGAATTAAAAGAAATGGTTGCTAATATGATAGTGGCCTACAATCAGAGCGGTAAACCAATTTATACCAAAGATTTACAAGCCGTGGAGGCTGTCTGTATTTTATTAAAAGATGTAATTAAACCAAATGTAGTACAAACTTTAGACCATAATCTAGCATTTGTTCATGGAGGACCTTTTGCTAATATTGCTCATGGTACTGCTAGTATCAGGACCATTAAAACTGGTTTAGAAAATTTTTCTTATTCCGTGGTGGAGGCCGGTTTTGGTTCCGATTTAGGAGCCGAAAAGTTCTTTGATATCGTATGTCCTAGAGGTGGGTTTTATCCTGATGTCGTAATTCTTAATGCGACAATTAGAGCCTTAAAATATAACGGGAATGGCAACTTAATTAAAGGATTAACTAATTTACAAGCCCATATTGATAATATGCAGTTATTTAGTAAAAATATTATTATATCTTTAAATAAATTTAGTGATGATACTATAGAAGATATAAATACGATAAAAGAATACGTTTTAAAGCAAGGCTTGGAATTTGCTATTAATGATACTTATTTAAAAGGTAGTGCTGGCGGGTTAGAGTTAGCTAAAAAAGGAGTACTTTTAAGTAATCTTGATAATAAAAATAGCTTTAAATTATATAATGATAATAT
>CAKORQ010000052.1 GCA_934101445.1 uncultured Bacilli bacterium
ATTAATAGGTTTTCCACAATATAAACATTTACCTTCTTGTAAATAATATAAATATAATTTATCAGTATCTATTTTTTCTTCTTTAGCAAGTTCTTTCTTTAAAATTTTATAATTACTATCTACTTCATCTTTAATATCGTCATATAATTTTTGTAAATACTTTTTACGATCATCTTTTCTTACTTTTTTCTCATCACCACGAGCCGTTTCTACCATTATATTTTTAGGTTCATAACCCATATAAGTAGTTATTTCCCTAACAACTTTTAAGGCTTGATAAATGCCCCTTTTGGTAGCAGGTGATGTAGCAAGGTTTTCTACGACATCATATGATAATTCGTTGGTGGTTTCCTCTACCTTATTTTTCTTAGCAATTAATTTTTGAAAATTATATTTATCGTTATTAATAATTTGCATGAAATTTTCATCAGTTTCATACATTAAATCCATTATTGATTTTAATATATTAGTTTTTTTGTCAGCAACTTTAAGGTCTAACAAAAGTTTTCTTGATAAACGACCCCAGCCACTATATTTTTTATTTAATATACTTTTTATCTGACTATCATTTAATTCTGGATATTCATTTTCTACTTTTCTTTTTAAGATATCCTTATCATCAAAAATAGTTATCCATTCAATAATTTTTTCGGCATCGTTAGTATTATAACTAGTTCCCATAAAAATTCCATTTTCACCAAAAAAGTCGACATAACTTTGCATATTATTAGCAAACTTACCATCAGCCGAATAGCCTGTTATTTTCAATTCATTCTCATAGAAATTGTAATCTAAAGTATTAAGTAAAAATTCTCTAAATTTATTTTCAGTGATTGTCCCACTAGTCTTCATAAATAGTTCTTCAATTATTTTATGCTGCTCATCTTTGGTTAAATGTTCCCCATTAACCTTTATTTGTTTTAACTCATTTAATACTTTAAATTCGGAATAAAGAATAGAATTATTAGGTAAGGCTTCTTCATCTAAAAGGTAAGTACAATGAGATATCATTCTTTTAATAAATATTTCTGCAGTTTTATCTAAATTAACTACTTCTTTAAAATTATAAGGCGTAATATGAACACCTTGCTTACCTTCATTTCTAAGCATCCAAGCATTTTTAGATTGCTTGCTAGACACTAAAGGGCCAACAAAGTAAGGTATTTTAAATTCTAATAATCTCACTAATTTATATATACCATCATCGGTTTTGCCCAATAAAAATGGATAATGCTTTCCTTGATGTTCAATGATACTAACTAACTCATCTTTATTTAATTGATATGGATATTTACCATTTTCTTTACTAGTTATTCTTGGTAAAACCTCGTTATTTTCTAAACGCTTTAAAAAGTCTTCATCATTAATAATAAAATTATCGGTATTGATATATTTTTTTATTTCTTTAAGAAAATCCGTAGTTTCTAGTTTATTATGAATATATAAATCATATAAACACATATCTTTGTCATCTTTAATATCTTTTTTACTTCTAAATATTTTATTATATATTTTTCTATCAGAACTAAATGTATCTTTTAATAATTTTAAGTCTTTTTTATGCTGATCATATCTTTCAACCATTAAACCAGATAATGTTGTTTCCTTACTATCCCCAAACATCTTTTTTAAGAAGACCATATCATATAATTCTTTTAATTGTTCTAAAACTTCTAAATAATCATTAAGTAAGGCTTCTAAATCACTAACTTTGTCTTCAAAATCAGTACCATCAAAACTTAAAGATACATCATTATCAGTTTCTAAATTAAATAACTTTTTCACACTAAATTTATTGCCAATAATTAGTTTACAAAATTCACTTATAAAATTTTTATTTAAAGAATAGCTTGTTAATTCGTTTGTTAGTTTAACTTTTAAATCATTTTTTGATTGTTCACTAAAAATACTTGTTATTTGCTTATAGTTAATATTATTTAGACATTCTTCAGAAATATCTAATTCTTCTACTGCTTCACTTAAAGCTAAAAATATCTCCTTAAGTTTATTATCTATATTTAAATTATTAACACTAAATGAATTACCTTCATATAAAAAGTTGCCGCGATATTTAATAATATGATGAATTGCTAGATAAACTAATCTAATATCCATTTTTTCATTAGAATTCATTAATTTTTGACGCAAATGATAAATTGTCGGATAATCCTCATAGTATTTCTTAGTAG
Source organism: uncultured Bacilli bacterium (assembly GCA_934101445.1). GTDB lineage: Bacteria > Bacillota_I > Bacilli_A > RF39 > UBA660 > CAG-605. The sequence continues at coordinate 2,190 of CAKORQ010000052.1, forward strand.
CATTTGTTTCTTCCATACTAATTAATACAGTTTTATTTTTTATGTCTTTAGAAGTATATTTACTTTCTTCTAACTTTAGAAAGAAATTGCTATCAACTTTATTAATTTCATCTTTAAATTCATCTTGTAAAAGTTTTATTCTTTCTCTTCTTCGGTCATATCGACGTCTTGTTCCTCTTTTTACTCTTCTATCTTCGGCTTTATTGGCTTCTTCAAAAAGTCTTACTCCCCATAAGGCTTTGTCACCCTTTTTCATGACTTTATTGGTTGCATCATTTACAACTGCCCAACCTACTGATGTTGTTCCAATATCTAATCCGATATTATAATTTTCCATTGACTTACCTCCCACTTTTTGGTACTATTAAATTGTCTTAATACCATTTAAGATGACATAGAGAGTTAAAATAAAGGTTTTACCCTAAATGTTTGCGACTGTTTAGCAGTCCTTTTTTTATGCTCTTTTGTCTTCTTAATTTAAATTATAACATCTTTTTATTTGATGGCAAGAAAAAAAGCCGATTAACGACTTAATACTGATTAAAAAGCAATATGAAGTAAATTAAGAATAATACCTATTACTATACTAATAAGATAAGTTAAACCAATAATAATAAAGTTTTCTTTCTTATCTTTATTAGTTTTAAATAAAATTACTAAAGCAATACCAGAATTAGTTAAAAGACCACTTATCATAGAACCAAATGATATAGATGATGCTAAATATAACTTAGTTATAACAATACTAGAAGCACAGTTAGGTATTAATCCAATAAGACTAGTAACAAGAGGACTTAAGAAACTATTTTGTAAAAAGATATTATTTAAAATACTATTTAAACTAAATTCAAAGATGAAATTTAAAACTATATTAATAATTAAGATAAATAAAGTAATATTTAAAGTATGTTTAAAGGCGGATATTAAAAGATGTTCTTCACAATGACAATGTTCTTCTTCACAGACTTCATAATGAGTTTTTATCTTTTTAGGTCTAAGCCAATCTATTATAAAACCACTTATTAAACCAACGATAAATTTTATTCCTATAATAATTAAAATTAATTTTATACTAACATTCTCACTTAACAAAATGGGTATCATTTCATCACTAGTACTTAGAAAAACACTAATTAAAGTTCCCATAGTAATAATACCTGTTACATAAAGATTAGTAGCAATACTAGCAATACCACATTGGGGAATAATACCTAGAAGACTACCAAATAAAGGACCTAGATGACCGGCTTTTTCTAATTTTTGATTAGAATTAATTTTGTGTTCTAAAATTTCGATTATAATAAAAGAAATAAGTAAAAAAGGAAATACTTTTATAGTATCTATTAACCCATCTAATAATACATCTAACATAAAAATCACTTCTTTCGTAAGAAAATTATATATTAAATACCAAAAAAACGCAAGATAAGTACTTGCATTAATTTATGGTTTGTGTTAGAATTTTTCTTGTACGAACGAGTATGTCTCCTTAGCTCAGTTGGTAGAGCAACTGACTCTTAATCAGTGGGTCTAGGGTTCGAATCCCTAAGGGGACACCATTTAGATTATTAAGGAGAAGTTAATTACTTCTCCTTTTTTCTTGCCGAAGTAGCACAATTGGTAGTGCAGCTGAATCGTAATCAGAAGGTTGGGGGTTCGAGTCCCTTCTTTGGCACCATTTATTTAAGACAATCGCTAGATTGTTTTTTATTTTTATTTAGTTTATTATTGTGTTATACTAAGAGGGAAATTTATTAAGGAGGAAATGATTATCATCAGTAACTGGTAAAATCACGAAGATACTATGAAAAAACATGAACTTATAGAATTTGAAAAACGATATGAGAAATTTAAAAAGAATAACTTACCTACTCCTTTCTTTGATGATGAAAGACAAACTTTTGAGTATGTATATTATTCTAATAGTTTCTTTAATAATGATAGTGGTAAATTTCCCAATGTTAAGTGTATGCTTACTGATGCCTTAGCCGATATAGCATTTACAGAGTTGTATTATTCTTTTAATTGCAAAATAATAGCCTATACAAAAGACAGCGTAAAAATTATATATGGTCATAGGCATGCCCATTCGTTTGAAGAAGTTGTCAGCCATTTATATAATTTTCCTGAATCATTTAGTATTCCCAAAGAAGATGAAAAGTTTTATAGTGAGCAAGAATTACATTATTTAAGAAAAGTACAAAAATACTTATTATTTATTGGTTTAAAAGATATTAGTGAAACTAAAAAAATTCCCGTAAGTAGATATAGAAATAAAAATCAAGAAAAGTATGGCAATCTTAGAATATATCGTGTTAACAATTCCATTTTAAAACAAATGCTGGCTAAAAAACTAAATTTTATGGTATTTAAATGGTTTTCTAATTATAGCAAGAACTTTTTCATTGATAATAAAGTCTTAATTGCAGACGGAGAAGATAATATTAAATTGTTAATAAAATTCACTAAAGAAGAAACAAAATTATATAAAGAAATAAAGAATATTTATCCGAAAAAAGATTTTAAAGATGATGATAAAGTAATCATTGCTCATTTTAAAATTTTAAAAGAGTTTTAAAAAGTATTAACGCACTTTTGGTTAATACTTTTTTTCTTTGGTATATGTACACTTAGGATAGTTACTACATCCTATAAATTTGCCATATTTACCAGTTCTTAAAACTAAGTTGCCACCACATTTAGGGCACTTTAAAATGTTTTCTTCTTGTTTTCTTGATTTTACTTCTTCTGCATATTTAATATGTTTTTTATGTGTTTCATAATCGGTAATATTAGAATTTATTAACATTTCTTTTATTTTTTCTGGTTCTTCAATAATTTCATTTTGATATCTTTTAATAATTTCTACTAAATTATAATTTCTAGCAACTGGTATCTTAGATTTTACATTTACTTTAGCTGTACTAGGAATACAGATAATAGGAATAAACTTATCTTGAGGTAAATTCAATTTTTGACTAAGAGCAATAACATGACCATAATTTTGATGCATGGGATTGTTAATATAAATTTTTTTATTTCCAGCTTTCAAGCTCCAATTTTTATCATATTCACTACCAGTTATATAACCATTATATTGCTTAGTTTCAATCACAAAGATACCATATTTACTAATAATTATATGGTCGATTTGATGAGTAATACCGTTAACTTCAATCATGATATTATTTAAAATTTTATATTCATTTTTATCTAGTTTAAGAAGAGCTTCTTTAGTCCATAATTCGCCCATAAAACCGACAATTTGTTTGTAAAAAAGTACTGCTATAATAACAACTATAATAAATATCCAGAATAAAGGATTCTTTAGAAATATTCCTTCAGTTAATTGCCAAACAAATTTATCCATATCTAACCTTCTTACTTACAAGTATTTACTTCATCACGGATAGCGTCCATACCAATTTTATCAGTCGGTTTTATGCTAACGATATCAGTATTTCCTAAGATCCATTTTAATTCATCAGTTATACAGGTTCCATTAAACTCTAATTCAAAAATATAAGATTTCTTTTCTTTTAAATTAGGGTTAATTTCTTTTTTTACTTTTACAGTTACAACTTCATCTACTTGATATTCTTTTAAGGTTAAAAACCAATATTCTTCGTTATCGCTATCAGTAATATTTAAAATCTGATAAGTTCTTTTAAAAGCCGTTTTTTCGCTATTCTTAACACACAAATCATCAACAGTCATATCATCCGTGCCAACATATAAATTCTTATTATTATCTAAGTTACATTTTACTATTTTATAATCACTATTATAGTATAAAGTTCCATTGTTATTATTTAATACTTTCTTATTCCAACTATCTACTACTTTTAAGATATTATTATTACTTAAATAATTAACTATATCTTTAGAAGAACCATCGTTAATTTTAATATTATCTAGGCAATAACTAATTATTTGATAATCAGCCATTTCGGCATAAACTTTAGTATTTTTACAATTATTTATTTTGCTTGCTTGAAAGATAACAGCATTACTTTCTTGATTATTTTTATCATTCTTAGAATAAAATATACTTCCTATAATTATTAAAATAATTATCCCAACACAAATAAATCCTAAAACATTTCTTTTTTTCATATCTATCCCACTTTCTAGTTACATGATATCACATTATCTTTAAAAAGTTACAAAGAATTAAAAAAATAGGTGGGAAAACCTATTTATTTGAGATTTATTAGAAATTGCTATTTAACCATTTAGCAACACCATTATTTTCATTAGTATCTGTTATACAGTCACATATTTCTTTAATATCAGGATAAGCATTCCCCATAGCAATACTTTGTCCAACCATTTTAAACATAGCAATATCATTATAATCATCGCCAATACCAACAGTTTCTTTTAAAGGTATATCTAATGCTTTGCAGAAGTTATTAATACCATCGCCTTTATTAGAATTAGGATTTGCTATAAAAATAAAGTAATTATCCTGAAACTGATAAACGCCGTCAAAACCTAGTTTAATATTTTTTACTTTTTTAATATCTACAAG
>CAKORQ010000053.1 GCA_934101445.1 uncultured Bacilli bacterium
CATAAAATTGGGTGATACTAGATGAAAGTTAAAGTATTTGACTGTGAACATGAAAAAGATTTAGAAAGTGAAATTAATATGTTTCTTGATTCTGGGACTTATGATATAATTGATATCAAGTATTCAGTTGCAACCGCTATGTTTGGGGAAGAACAAATTTATTGTTACTCGGCTATGGTGGTTTATACATGTTAAGGAAGTGGTCGACTTTGAAGAAAAGTTCATTTATAGAAGGGACGTTTATTGCAACACTAGCGATAGTGCTTGTTAAAATAATGGGAATGCTTTATGTAATTCCTTTTTATGCGATAGTTGGAACAACCGGAGCTGCCTTATATAGTTATGCGTATAATATCTATAATATTTTTTTAGATATTTCAACCGTTGGCCTACCGATTGCTATATCTAAAATAACTAATGAATTTCATACTTTAAAAATGTATGATGCCAAGAAAAGAGCTTATGAGATAGCCATTAAAATAATGCGTTTTATTTCGGTTGCTATCTTTATTATTTTGTTTTTCTTTGCTTATCCGATAGCATCTTTTATTATTGGAGATTTAACTGGAGGTAATACCAAAGAGGCTATAACCGCCGTTATTAGAACAGTATCTTTAGCCATTTTAGTAATTCCTTATTTAAGTGTGGCTAAGGGTTACTTACAAGGCCATAATGTTATTAATATTTCTAGTATTAGTAATGTTTTAGAACAAGTAGTGCGTATTTTAGTAATTATTGTGGGCAGTTTCCTAGCAATTAAAGTATTTCATTTAAGTTATGTAGTTGGCGTTATGATAGCCCTAAGTGGTGCCTTCTTTGGGGGACTTGTAAGTTATTTTTATGTTAAGCACAAGATGAATAAAAACCAAAAAGAATTGGGGCTTACTGCCCAAAAGAAAAAAGATAAAATTACCAATAAAGAGATTACCAAAAAACTGGCTAGTTATGCTATTCCTTATGTTATAATTAATTCGGTGTCCTCTCTATATAGTTTTGTCGATATGATTTTAGTTCTAAGAGGTCTTGAATTAATGGGGTATGCTACTAGTGATATTGAATTTATCTCCTCATCAATTTCTACTTGGGCTGGTAAAATTAACATGATTGTAATAAGTATTGCTATGGGTATGACTATTAGTCTAATTCCCTCCATTGTCCATGCTTATACCCTAAAAAAATGGGACGATGTTAATAATAAAATTAATGCCGCTTTTAAAATAATTGCTTTTGTATCTTTACCTATGGCTATTGGTTTATCTTTACTATCGAAAGAAGTATGGCAAGTATTTTACGGCGCCAGTGATATAGGAGCCTCTATCTTAAGCGTTTCGGTTTTTGTAGCAGTTTCCTTAAATTTCTATATGATAACTTCAAGTATCATGCAGTCTTTAAATAAATATAAGACGGTTTATATTGCAACTATTTGTGGTCTTTTAAGTAATGCTATTCTAGATATACCGTTAATGTATTTACTTAAATTTATTGGTCTTCCGGCTTACATTGGACCTTTAGTGTCTAGTATAATTGGCTATATGTTATCGGTATTTATTAACTTAATAGTAATAAAGAAAGAAGAAAAGCAAATTAATTATAAAGATTCTTTAAAAACTATTGTAAAAATTCTAGTACCTTCTTTAAGTATGTTTGCTATTATATTGGTTTTAAAAAATATTATCCCATTTAACGCTACTAGTAGATTAAGTGCCGTTTTGATTATTATATTTTATGCGATAATTGGCGTTCTAATTTATGGGGGTATCGCCTATAAAATGGGATTACTAGATGAAGTACTGGGTAAAAATCTTTTAAATAAGATAACAAAAAAACTTAAACGACAGGCTTAAGTTTAAATATAATTAGTTAATTAGACCATATAAAGATTATTGGTAATCTCATCCGTAGTCATTTGGGCTTTATTTTCTAATTTTGTAATCCTAGCATCTAGGCGGTTAATACTACGTTCTAACTTAGCAAGGCGATTATCATAGTCGTTCATTGAAGAATTATCTTTGGAATTAGGATAATTTTGGTAAGTTGGATAAGTCGGAAAGGGCTGATTTATTGCTGGTCCTTGGTAAAAAGAATTAGAAGCACTTTGGGTTTGCACATTAGGCATCATGTAATTCACATTACCAGGATTAGGATTAACATAATTTATTGAGTTCATATTGGACTCAGAAAAAAACGAATTTCGTGATTTTAACATCTAAAAACCTCCTAATACATTTTATGAATAAAAAAGAAAGTAGTGATAATATGCGTATTAGAAATATAAAAAACGCTGATGAAATAATAAAAAATAACAAATATATAATAGAAAATCCAGAAAAATATCAAGGCCATTTTCAAGAACTTTTTGGCAATAATAATGAAATCCATTTAGAAATCGGGATGGGTAAAGGTGATTTTCTTATTAGTAAAGCCCTTAATAATCCGAGTATTAACTTTATTGGGTTAGAAAAATATACCTCTATCGTTGCAAGGGCCGTAAAAAAGTTAGAAAATCTTGATTTACCTAATTTAAGGATAATAAATGGTGATGCCTTAGATTTAAATAATATATTTGCTAAAGAAATAAGTACTATTTATTTGAATTTTTCTGACCCATGGCCAAAGGCTCGTCATAGTAAAAGAAGATTAACTAGTGATACTTTTTTAAAAATTTATGATGATATCTTTAAAAATGAGTGTACGATTTTTCAAAAAACCGATAATACTGGTCTTTTTGAAAGTAGTATTATATCTTTAACTAACTATGGTTATAAAATTAGCGATATTTCTCTAGATTTATGGAGTACGGATAAATTTTATGAAGAAACCGAGTATGAAAGAAAGTTTAAAAATAAAGGTATAAAAATTAATTATTTAAAAGCCACAAAGTAAACTTTTAAAATTAAATAATATTTGATATAATGGGACTATGGAGACGTTATGAAAAAAGTTTTATGTTTACTTACTACAATTTTTCTTTTGTGTGGTTGTAGTAAAATTAGTGATAAAAGTTATGATGAATTGATAAATAGTGTGGTTGCTAGTAATTATAAAATGGAAAATACCCATCGAACCGGTTATAAATATTATACTCCTACAAATATGGATATTTTAAATACTTTAGATTATAATGAAACTTTAGCCGATGATAATTATAAATATTACTTTTATGTTGATGTTGTAAGTTATTATAATCGAGTTATCGAAAGTTTTACCGAAGATGATAAGGCTGTTTATTCTAAGAGTATAAACTATGAAGATAAGTATGGTTATATTGAAATAAATAAATGGAAGAACGGTAAGTATTTACTTGAAATTATGTATAATTATGCTAAAATAGAAGTGATAGTAGATGAAGAAAATATTAAGAGTGCTATAACTAATTCGATGGTTGTATTAAGCAGTGTTAAATATAACAATAATGTTTTAGAAAGTATTGTTGGTGAAAACGTTTTAACAACTAAAGAGATTGAGTTTAATATTTTTGAAACTAAGAAAAATGAGTCAAACTTCTTAAAAGTATCAGAAGAAGATGTTTATGAAGATAAGGATATGCCAAATGACCCAGACTTAGTAAATTAGAAGGAGTGCAACATATATGAGTTTTTTTGATAAATTAAAAAATGTCTTATTTGAAGACGATGAAGAAATAGTAGAAGAAGAGAATAAAAAAGAAGAACCTAAAAAAGAAGAGGTGCGATTTTCTTCTCAAAGTAGTAGTACTCCGGAAAAGCCAGAAGAACCTAAAAAAGAACCTAGCGTTTTTCAATCGTTTGATGAGGAAGAATTTGATAGAATAGCCGCTATTAATAAAAATCGCCTATTAGAGCGTGATAGAAAAGCCCGCGAGGAAAAGGAAAAAGAAGAAGAAAAAAGACGCTTAGAAGCCCGACAAGAAAGAGAAAATTTAAACGCCGGATATCGTAGGTATGAAGAATTAAGATACGGGACAAGCACTACTAGTAGTAAAGAGGTTAAAGAAGAACCGAAAATAAAAGATACTAGAACTAGTGAAATTTCTAAAGAACCAGGTGAATATCGTCAAAACATTTATAATAAACCTGTGGCGAGTAAGGAACCAGTAAAAAAATTTACTCCGTCTCCGGTTATTTCACCAGTTTATGGGGTTTTAGATAAAAATTATCGGAAAGAAGATATTTTGCCTAGAGCCTCTAGTGAAGGAACCCTACCTAAAATAATGGATGTCGATAATGTTAGAAAGAAAGCCTTTGGTTTCCTAGAAAAAAATATAGATAGTGAAGAAACTGAAGAGACTGAGCCTTTAAAAAAATTTTCTGGGAAAAATGAAATGCAAATGGCCGATATTTCTAAAGAATTAGAAGCAGATGAAGAAATAGGTAAGACAACAAGAATTGATATTAGTGATGTAAAAGAAATCGAGGAAGATATCAAAGCCGGGGCCGAAGAAAAAAAAGAGCCAACCACTAAGTCAAATAAAAATGAAGAAGAAGACTCCTTAGAAAAAGACTTATTTAATTTAATAGATTCAATGTATGAAAGTAGAGAGGATAAGTAAGTATGTTTTTAGAATTTTTGCAGGTATTTTTACCACTTGTTGTGTATGTATTATTAATAATAATCTTGATAGTAGGAATTATTATTGGAATTAAGGCTATTAAAACTCTAGATAAAGTTGAAAGAGTTGTTGATGATGTACAACATAAAGTAAGTAGTCTAAATAGTCTATTTTCGATTATTGATATTACAACTGATAAAATTGTTTCCATTACAGATAAAGTAGTAGAAGCGGCCAGTGGGATAATTGGAAAGTTATTCAAGAAAAAAAACAAGAAAAAAATAGAAGTAAAGGAAGACTAATAATGAAAAAACAAACTAAAGGTTTTATCTTAGGAGCAGCCTTAGGAGTAGGAGCAGGACTTTTATTTGCTCCATACCGTGGTGTAACTATGCGTAAGAAAGTTGCGGCTAAATTAAATGATGTAACGACTTATGTTAAAAATATGAATAGTGAAACTTTAAGAAATGATTGTTTAGGTATTTTAAATAATATTAAAGATTATTTAGAAGAATTAGACAGTGCTAAATTAAAAAGTGATGCCATCGTAATTGGCAATAAACTAAAAAAAGAAGTTAATAAATTGGCTGGAAAAGTAAAAGAAGTATCGGAACCTGTGGTTAATAAGGCAATAGAGGATTTTAGAAGTAATACAGTGGTTCTCTTAAAGAAAACTGTTGAAAAATTAGAAAATTAAGATGTCAAATGATATCTTTTTTTCTTGAATAGACATAGATAAAATGGTATCATTAAATTATGAGCAAGGGAGTAATTGTAAGATGAAAAAAACATTTAAAATGTTGTGGGGTTTGGTATTGTTTTTATTATGTATAGAAGTACAGGCTGCTAAAGGTCCAACTATTGATTCGGTAGAAAATAAAGATAACGATTTAATTTATGTTCAAGCCACTAAGGGTGATTTTAATATTTCTTATTATTTAATGGGGACCTCTATTAGCAATGCTATTAAATATGTAACTAGTAATACTAATGCTTATCTTAGTATGCCCAATGGAACATATACAATATGGGCGGTAGATACTAACGGTAATACCTCAGCCGGCTATACAATTACTAAAGATGATGGTAGTTGTAATATGGATGGTTTAAGCAATGTAACCGGTAGTGGTACGATTGATATGTGTGGAATAATGTCATCTACGGGGTTATATAGTAATTTAACGGAAGGTAAAACTTTAGTTACTTGTGCTTCCGGATATTATTTACATACTATTCAAACGGAACCAATATCCACGACCTGTCGTTTAAGTTCCCTTGATTTTACTCCTTATGGTTTACAAAAGAGATTATGCAAAAATACTTATAATTATCGTTGTGAAAAAAATAAAGGCTCTACGGTTTTAAATGCGTCTAGTTATTTAGGAAGTTTAAGCCTATCCCGAGCTGCCATTTCTCCGGCCTTTAATCAAAGCACATTTGATTATACTGCTACCGTTTCTAGTGGCACTTCCGTAATTACAGTTTATGCAGCCTTACTTGATAAAGATGCCTCATTTGTTGATGGTTATGAACCAAGAACCGTGAATTTAAATTATGGAGAAAATACTGTTCAAATTAAAGTAAAAGGTTTTGTTTTACAAAGTGCTACAGAATCAACTTATACAATCAAAATTACTAGACCAAAACCTAGTGGTTCCGGTGGTACTACTTCCTCAAAAAGTAATGTTAATACCCTAAACAATATTACCTTATCGAGTGGTACTTTATCCCCTAAATTTAATAGTAATACTAATGTTTATAATGTTGAGGTTGAAAATGCTGTTGATGTTTTAACTGTTGGGGCTACCTTAAGCGATAATAAAGCCAGTTTTGTTAACAGTTATGGACCTCGCAATGTTCATTTAAATGAAGGGGAAAATAATATTTATCTTAAAGTAAAAAGTGAGGCGGGAAGTGTAAGGGTCTATCGCTTGATAGTTACCAGAAAGAAGGCTACTGTTGAGCCAACACCGAATCCTAGTCCAACTCCTGAACCAGAACCAACCCCAGAACCAACTCCCGATAAATCCCAAGCCTTATTGTCATCGTTAAAACTAAGTGAGGGAAAAATTGATTTTGAAAGCAATGTCTTTGATTATAATGTAAGTGTTGCCAATAATGTAACTAATATTATTGCTACTGTTGAACTGCAAAATAATACAGATACTGTTGATATAAA
>CAKORQ010000054.1 GCA_934101445.1 uncultured Bacilli bacterium
AGTTCTATGTCATCTTAAATGGTATTAAAACTTTTATAAGAACCATGAAATGTATTGCTTGGTTTTAGTTCTATGTCATCTTAAATGGTATTAAAACATGACCTGTACCACATTCGGCGACCCCTCCGTTTTAGTTCTATGTCATCTTAAATGGTATTAAAACTGCTAATATTTTGAGTGTTACTATGGATAAGTTTTAGTTCTATGTCATCTTAAATGGTATTAAAACCTTTAGCTATTTCTTCAATATTCTTTTTTGCGTTTTAGTTCTATGTCATCTTAAATGGTATTAAAACTGATGGAATGTATTATGAACTAACATACAAGTTTTAGTTCTATGTCATCTTAAATGGTATTAAAACAAACATAACGAGCAATTCCCCTTAGCCAAAGTTTTAGTTCTATGTCATCTTAAATGGTATTAAAACAATTAATAGTAAAATGAAATTTATTGTCCGGTTTTAGTTCTATGTCATCTTAAATGGTATTAAAACATTCCCCATAACACACCACTCATGCTAGTGTTTTAGTTCTATGTCATCTTAAATGGTATTAAAACTATATATTTAAGCATTCCATTGCTATAAAAGTTTTAGTTCTATGTCATCTTAAATGGTATTAAAACATGGCTGAAATGAAAGAAATAAAAGTTGAGTTTTAGTTCTATGTCATCTTAAATGGTATTAAAACTAATAGTGCTAATGAGGACTTAGCGTATTTGTTTTAGTTCTATGTCATCTTAAATGGTATTAAAACAGAAAAGGAATTACAAAACTATAATTTATAGTTTTAGTTCTATGTCATCTTAAATGGTATTAAAACTGAATCAATTTTATCAGCTACATATGGGGCGTTTTAGTTCTATGTCATCTTAAATGGTATTAAAACAACTTTAACATTAAATTAATGAGTAAAACTGTTTTAGTTCTATGTCATCTTAAATGGTATTAAAACCTTTAAAAAACGCTGTTTCTATTTGGCCTGGTTTTGGTTCTATGTCATCTTAAATGGTATTAAAACTGCACATTAATGCATCGGTTGTGTATTTGAGTTTTAGTTCTATGTCATCTTAAATGGCATTAAAACTCTGTATCATCTCGGGCAGATGTTCAAGAGGTTTTAATTCTATGTCATCTTAAATGGTATTAAGATGAATTCTGAAGGGGTAGAAGTCAATAAAAAGTTTTAATTCTATGTCATCTTAAATGGTATTAAGATTCCTGAAAATTAATTATACGAATGAAATATGATAGTTAATCCTTAATAAATTACAAAAAGAATTTTGGCAAAAGAAAATAAAAATCTATCAAAAGTATAACAAACTGTAATAATTACTAATTAATAACGGTTAGTAAAATTACAGTTTTTTTACAGTTTTAACCCTTATAAAAGTGCTAAACTATAAAACAAGGTGATTTTATATGACATATAAAGAAATGCTATATCTTTTAAAAAATAAGATATATAATACATTTACTACTACTTATTTGCTTAACGAAAGTAAAGACTCTAATGTGGATTATTTAAAAGTAAGAAATATTCTTCTAAACCTTCTGAATAAAGATACTTATTATGATTTTAATAATTCCCTTATTTTAGAAGATGATTCTAAAGAAATAATTAAAGAAGATATTCTTAACAGTAGTATTTTCTTAATTAAAAGTATAATTAATGAACTAATTATTCATACAACATATTATCCCAAAGATATAAAAAATAACTACCTAGAATTTTTAAATATGAAAGAAGATTATATAATAAATTATTTACAAAAACTAAAGAAGTCTGATATAAAAATATTAGCAAAAGTTATTTAAAAATAGTGCATATTAACATATTTTTTGGTATAATCACTTAAGCAAAGAAAGAAGTGATTTTATGTTACCAAATATGATTCAAGCTAAAAAAAGAACTAAAAGTGAAGTAGAGGTTGTTTATCTAGAAAATGAAGAGAAGAGTAATTTATATAATGGTAAAAAGTATTTTTTAAGAACATATGGTTGCCAAATGAATGTTCATGATAGTGAAGAAATTAAGGCTATTTTAGAAAATTTAGGGTATACCGAAACTGAGGATTTAGAAGATAGTGATATAGTTGTTTTAAATACTTGTGCTATTAGAGAAAATGCTCACGATAAAGTCTTTGGCTATCTTGGTAGATGTAAACATTTAAAGGCTACTACAAAAAAAGATTTAATTGTTTGCATTGGGGGCTGCATGGCTCAAGAAGAGGTTGTTGTTAATGAACTTAAGACTAAACATCCTTATGTTGATATTATTTTTGGTACTCATAATATTCATGAATTAGCAACAATGATTAAAGATGTTAAAAAAGTAAAACAAGATATAAAAGTATATTCTATTGAAGGAAAAGTCTTTGAAAATATTGATTATAAGCGTGATTCTAAGATTACGGCTTGGGTTAATATTATGTATGGCTGTGATAAATTCTGCACTTATTGTATTGTTCCTTATACAAGAGGTAAACAAAGAAGTAGAAAATCTTGTGAGATTGTAAGAGAAGTAGAAAAACTAGTTAAAGAAGGCTATCAAGAAGTAACCCTTTTAGGTCAAAATGTTAATGCTTATGGTAAAGACTTCGAAGGCGAAGTATCTTTTGCTGGTCTTTTAGAAATGGTGGCTAAGACCGGTATTCCAAGACTTCGTTTTGTTACATCTCACCCTTGGGATTTTACCGGTGAAATGATTACAACGATTGCTAAATATCCCAACATTATGCCTTATATTCATTTACCTTTACAATCTGGTTCTTCAAGAATTTTAAAACTAATGGGAAGAAGATATACTAAAGAAGAATATTTAACTCTTTTTGATAAAATGAAAAAAGAAATACCTAATGTGGCTATTTCTACGGATATTATTGTTGGTTTTCCTAATGAAACCGAAGAAGACTTTAAAGAAACCTTAGATGTTGTTAATCATTGTAAATATGATGGCGCTTATACCTTTATTTTCTCCCCAAGAGTAGGGACTCCGGCTGCTAAAATGGAAGATAACACTCCATTAAAAGAAAAAGAAGAAAGATTGCAACGTTTAAATACTATTGTTAATAAATATTCTTTAGAAAATAATCAAAAATTATTAGATAAAGTCGTTCCAGTTTTAATTCAAGGAATAAGTGAAAAAGGTACCGATAAAGTCTATGGTTATACCGATACCATGAAACTTGTTAATGTAACCGGCCCCCAAAGTTTGATTGGGAAAATAGTTAATGTCCATATAACAGATGCTAAGAGCTTTAGTTTAGATGGCGAATTAGCAAAATAATGGTAAGCTTTTCCCGATAGTTTGGAAATTACCCAGAGAAAATTTTTTCTTTTCAAGCGGAAACAAGTATGGTATAATGCTTAGTATGAGTTCTAATTGACAGCTGTTGTATGGCAAAACAAATTGTGTGGAGTCAAGATATCGTTGAGGCCTTTATTTCTGAAGGTAACTTAAACCGCCGGCAAGAATACATAATTCGGACTCGTATACTTGGCTATTCAATTGCTAAACAAGCCAGTGATTTACATTTAAGCATCGACCAAGTTAATAAAGAAATATCTCGCTTAAAATATATTTATGACAAAACACAAGTAAATTCGTCCATACTTCCTAAACGTCTTTCCAAATCAAGTGACATACTATAAGTCGATAAAAGAAGCCTTCTTAAAATTTAAGAGGCTTTTTTTGACGGTTAATCTTATTATTTATCAAAGTCCCTGTAATTCCTAGACCCATTAATCCCACTAGAATATAATAAGAATAATGATACAAAAGTAATGCGTGTTGATAATTATTTATAAAAAAGAAATAAACAAACATTAGATGAAATATTCCCACTACATATAGGCTTTTTCCTATAAAAACTTTATTAATTAAAATCCCGGCGATTAGACTAGTGATTAGTAAATCGTTAAACCATAAAATTGATAAGAATGTTTCTAAATGTTCAAACTGATTAAATAGATTAACCTTTTTTAATAAAATATATTCAGGATAACGAAACAATCGCGCAAAATCCCCACTAAAAACACCCAAAATACATAAAATCATCAATAATATTGTTAAACTTCCGGTTACATAACCACCCAAAATTGCTTTTTTATTAACTTCATCTTTTTTTAATAACGATAACTCTAAAATAATAGGGCTTACACTATAAACCATGCTACTAAAAATACATTTAAAAGTATCATTTTTATTAGGAATATTAATTGGTAAATAATTATTAAAATCAATATTCTTAAAAATACTAATAACGGCTAAAAAACCAATTATAACACTGCCAAAAATCAAAATATCACTTAATCTTAAAGTAGTTGCTATTCCTTTTTTAACCCCATATAAAATTAATATGAATAATGGAATAATAATTAATAATGGGGGCGTATTAATTAAATAAAAATTACTTCCTAATACTGCCAATGATACTAAACAATTATTAACCATAAAAAAACTTAAACCCAAAACCACAATTTTTCCAATAATACTTTTAAAAAAATTATACCAATCTAGATTTAACATTATAATTAAAAATATAAAACCTAAGATAAAACCCATAATATAACACTCTACATAAAAATATACATATTACCCATTGTCTTTTTGTATTCATTGGCATCTCCTAATAGTTAAACCGGGTTTATTAACCTTAACTTTAACCTTAATTTCAAAATCTGTATCTCTAAAATAATTGTCATTAAACTCATTGCTTTTTAAATAATATTGGTAATTTATACCTAAAAGATCTATTTGCTTTTCACGTAAAAATTCTATAAACTTAGTTAAATCCTTTTCTAGGCTATCGGTAAATTCCGTTTCTAACTTTTTAAAGTCATCATTGTTACGTAAATTATAATTATCACTTAATACTTCTACTTTCGCCTTCAGATTAAAATTAAAACTTATTTTTTCTTTAGTACTTATTTTTAAACTATTGTTATATAATTTAATACTATTTTTATCATTACTATAAGATATATTATTGTCCTTTAGAAAGAAATTATACATATTTAAATTAAAATCATCTAAATAACAAATAAATTTATTACCACGATAAAGACCATAAGTCTTAAACATAATTTTATTATCAATTATAAACTTTGGAATACTTATATCGATTTTATCAATAATTTTATTAACTTGAAAATCAAAGTAATTACTCATCTTAGCATAATTCATTTTTTTTAAAATATCATAAACATAATTAGCATTTATTACCTTATCTTCATTAGTAAATCCAAGCATTTCTTTTGGATTATCTGCCATTACTAAGTAAAAATTAGTGGTAATCATATTACTTCTTATAAGATAATCACTAATACTGGTAATATCAACTTTATCATCAATTATCATAACTTTAATATGTTGAAAATAGGGTTTCTTATTTAATTTATTATTGGTATTATAAAAAGCCTCACTAATATTTTTTCCGCTTCCTAAAACAATAAAACTCTTCTTACTTTCTTTATTATCTTTATCTATGCTAGTATTAATAACTTCATAAGTAACTTCATAAATATTATCATTAAAAGTAATACCAATCCCACTGATAATATCTAAACTATTAAGTTCATGATAATCGTAGCACCCTCCTAATATTAGAACAATACTAAATAAGCATAATGCTTTTATTAACTTTTTAATTTTAATCACCTTCTTTGCATCGATTTTTTTTAGTTAATAAGCGGGAACGATATTTATCATCACGCTTTGGCGTGCGAAATACTGTCTTATTAAAATAGACTTTATCAAAGGGCGCTAAAGGATAAGTATAAGGTCTACCTAAACTAGTAAGACTACATAAATGAATTAAAGTAAAAAACATACTTATATAAAGACCGAAAAGTCCTAAGAGCGAAACTAAAACTAGAGTTAAGAATCTAATATGTCGAAACGAATTAATTAGTTCTACATCCGTAAAAACCATACTAGTTATATAAGTAACTGCCACCACAATAATCATAATCGGGCTAACAATCCCTGCGGAAACTGCTGCATCGCCCATTACCAAGGCTCCGACTATGGATATAGAAGACCCATAATTACTAGGAAATCTAATATCACTTTCTCGTAATATAGCGCATAATACTAAAATAACTATGCACTCAACTACCGAAGGAATAGGGACGCTACTTCTTTGCATGGCAAAATTAATTAATAAATCTAGAGGAATCGAACCTTGATTATAACTTATTAAAGCAATGTAAAAACCAGGGAGAAACAAAGTAACAAAAAAACATAAAAACCTTAAAAATTTTATAAAATTTATATTAATATTTTTACTATTAAAGAATCAATCTTTATATATATTCCATCAGTTGGTAATATTGATAGATTTACAATCCCAGGAATTAATTTTACTATCTACATTGCCTCTTTTGTAAATACATTTTATATTTTTGTTCGTTTAGCATTAATGATTGTTTTAAGTTTAATATTAACTTCTACGACTAAGCCTATGGATTTAACTTATGCTTTAGAATGGTTTTTTAAACCTTTAAAAGTTATCCATTTTCCTGTTCATGAAGTTTCCATGATGATTTCACTCGCTTTACGATTTATTCCAACTTTACTTGATGAAACCGATCGAATTATGAAAGCCCAAGCCTCACGTGGCGTAGATTTTCAAGATGGAAAATTAAAAGAAAAAATCTCCGCTATTATTTCTTTAAT
>CAKORQ010000055.1 GCA_934101445.1 uncultured Bacilli bacterium
GTTTACTTGTCCCTATAACCTTCCCAGAAATACTACTTTTAATTTTTTTAAGTTTGTTTTCTAAAATTGCTTCACCCATTAAGACTTTAGAATTTTGCTTTTTTAATAGATCAAAACCAGTTTCAATTGGTATATAAATATGTTCAGGTGATAAAAAAGAATGAATTTTACTATCAAATTTTATATCCTTTAAGTCATAGCCAGTTTCTTGTAATTTTTTTAAAATATTAATGTAGTCTTCAAAACTTTGGGGATTTAAGAAATGGTCATATTCTTGTTTTGGGGCTTTGGGGTATATTTTAAATAATATTTGTTTTTGGGCTTTATTAAAATAATAATTAATATTTTTTACTATTTTATTAAACTTTTCTGGTTTTAAATTTACTTTAGGTATTTTAACTATAATGTATTTATCGATAATGTCATTACGGCTATAAATTAAACTAACATCGGTTAAAATATTTAAAGAAAGACAGCTATGATCTTTACCATATTTGGTTGCAATTATATTTAGTAAGGCTTTTAAAGTGTGATTATTATAATTAGAAAAATCAGACTTATTATCGTTATTTAAATCTTGATAAAAATAATAATAGTCAGTATCGAAATAACAATTTGTTATATTAAACAATTCTTTCATATTTAGTCTTCTTTCTATTTAATTTATAAATTATTTATTCTAAGGAGGGAAAATACAGGATGATTTTAGTTTTTTTGTATTACCCACTTCAAATGATAATATTCTTTTTTTCTTCTTGAGGTTGTATTATAATATCACATTATTTGGGATTTGGAAGCAGAAAATTAATTTAATAATTATTCAGGCTTATTTTTGGCTAATTATAAAATCATTATTTGCAGCGACGGACTATTTTTTTGACTAGTAATATCTGGTCTTGTTTATTTTAAGTGTTAAAAAATATAAATACTAAAAAAAGCAAGGGAAATTAGAAAAATTTCTCTTACTTCGGTCGGGTTTAGTTTTTTTTTTAAGTAAATTATGGTTTTAAGATTCTTTTATTTGGGTTTTCTTCAGATATCCTTTTTTCATATAAGTTTATTATTTCTTCTAGAGTTAGATTGTACTTAGGATTGTTTTGGATATCAAGGCTACTCATAGTAAAGATTTCATGGAGATGATTTGATGCATCAACTAAAGGTAGATGTTTTTCATTAATTAAGTAATTTGTTTTTGCTTTAAATTCCAGTAAAGAGGTTCTATTTAAAATATCACGATTAAGTTGCATATCAATATCTAGGTTATTTTTAGCAATATAAATATAAATAGCGGTTAGATTTTTTCTTGGTGACCAAATAAAATTAAGGGCATTTAATAATTCGATTCGTTCCATGGATAATTTACCTTGGCGATAACTATAACGTTGATTGCGAAGCCAAGTATATAAGGATTTTTCTTCGGAAGTTTTAGGATGAGTTATTGTTAAATGCTGATTTTTCTGGTAATAATTAAAGGCTAAGTTATACATGGAAACCCAATATTCTTTAGCGTTATCTCGCTCTATTCCTAAGGCTTTTAGTTTTTGACGTTGGGATGAGGTTAAAATTGTTTCTCGACGATAATTTTTTCTTTGAACATTTAGCCATGTTTTTAGTTCTTCGTTAGTTACAAACATAGGTTCATAGGTTTTAGAAATGGTAAGGGTATGATATTTATCATAATAGTTTTTTAATTCTTCATACATAAGATTCCACTTAGTTTCATTTACTTTCCAGGTCATACCGATAGCCTCTAAGGCGTTAATTCTTTCTAAAGATAAATCACCCTTTACATAAGATTTTCTTTGATTTCTAATCCAAACTCCTAATTTTTTATTATCTTCAGTTTCATAATAAACTGGTATTAAAAGATGGTGATATTTATCATGATAATTGACGGCTAAAGTGTACATATCATTCCATAATTCATCATTGTGTTTACAAACGATACCAACTTGTTCCAACTTAGTTATTTTTTCGGTATATTTAAGACCTTCTTTATTACTATAATAAATACTTCTTTGCGATTTTATCCAAGATAATAATTTTTGACCTTCTTCGCCTTTATATAATGGTAAAAGATTTAAGTCATGATATTCGGTATAGAATTTTTTTACTTCTTCATATTTTGCATTCCATTTATAATCTAAAACATTCCAAATCATCCCAATTTGATTCAATTTATCAACTTTTTGGGTGGATATTCTAAGGGTTTTAGAATGGTACTTAATTCTAATGCTTGATAGCCATTTACCTAATTGTTTGCCATCTTTATCTTTATAATCTTGTGGTACTAAAAGATTACCATGTTCATTATAGTAGTCTTCGGCTATTTTATACCAGGTATCAAAGTCATCTTTTGGATTATTTCTAATATTTTCTTCTATCATAAAAACACCCCTTCATTAAAATTACATATACTATACTACATTTTATAGTTTTTGCAACTTATTTTAAGGGTGTTTAGGTATTATTCTACGGTGTATGGGTTATTTATGGTGCCGTCACCGGATTTTAAAGAGTTAGGTTTTAGGTTGATGACAGGTTTGACACCGCCAGGAGCATTATCTACGCGTCCGCCATAATTGCCATGCCCATCACCATAAACATCTCTAACATAAGCCCCGGCGCCGGCAAAGCCATTTTCATCATATCCTATTGGACTCATAACCCAATACCAAGCATTACAATTTAAATAAAATGAGTTATTTGAGTCATTATAAGCACCAGCAAGCAGGGCCTCTGATGTCGATAAAAGAGCCAGAGGATACTTTAAGTTTCCGTTGCCTTTGACAGAATCATTCATAGTAAAAGCATCATTTTTTTGAGAACATTTAAGAGTTATTAGACTATATGCGTAATTGCTACCATAATTATATGTGGTTAAAGTTTTACCGGTGCCATTACCATCATTTTCAGATGAAAAACTTCGATCATTACAGAATATATTATCAGCCAAATACTTTTCGTTAATTGTTCCATATATATTAACTGTATACCAATTATCAATGTATTTTTTTATTGTTGAATCATTTATATTAGCATGTGTTTCTTCATATGTTGATGAACCTGGCGTTCCATACATATACCCGACATAAGCATTATCATCGATTTTCTCATTAAATGCACTCTGACCAATTATTCTATCAACACTGGTTTCAACATTTGCGTGAGCACTTGTTCCATCATATATTAATCTTATTGAGTCATCACCATTTATTCTTACGATACGCCAATAAAAATTAGCAAATTTTACATAGTTATTTTGAACATTGCCACGGAAGTAATAAGAATTTCCATAATTATCAGGTGCACTACATAATAAAGAGTTTTCTGATTCCGCACTAGTTACATTAACGGTGCCATCATCATTGACTGTTGGACACTTACCCGTAGTATCTACCAAATTAACAGTATTAGCAAGTTTTACTCCTTTTCTAAAATGAATATTGCATTTATTCTTCTCAGATAAATTAGTTAAAGTAATACCCCAATTATCATAGTCCCACTTACCTACTGCATTATTATCACATACTATTTTTTCTACAACATAACCAGTATCTTTATTAGGAATATTTTCTGAATACTCTCCATCTATATAGGTACCTATTAATTCATCAGCTTCTGTTATATTTTTGTTATTAGAATATGAGTTAGAAAGGATTATACAAAAGGATGCTATAAATAATAATAAAATTAAACATGAAATTATAATATTTTTTCTTTTCATTAGTAATATCCTTTCTATTCTACCGTATATGGATTATTAATAGTGCCATCACCGGATTTTAAAGAATTGGATTTTAAATTAATAATGGGTTTAACTCCACCACTATAACCCAAATCAATATTATAGCCAGCTGAACCATCCAAGTAAGCAATTTTATTTAAAGCATAGCCACCGTTAAAAATAGTTGGAGTCATAGTCCAATACCAATTACCAGTATGAAGATAATATGACAAGTTATGAGTATTCCAGGCACCAGCTAAAATGTTTTCATCAGCTGTTAACAAACCAATTGGATAAGTTAAGGCTTTATTGCCATGAATTTCATTAACTGTAAAGGAATCATTTTGTTGAGTACATTTTAAATAAATGTTAGTTTTACTATTATTAGCCCACGGTTCAATTCCATAACGATAAGTTGTGGCATTTTTGCCATAGCCAAGATTGTTATAATCATCGCTATATTTTAAATCATTGATAGTACGATCACTACAATAAATATTATCTTGTAAATATTGAACATAAGAAGTATTTTTTAAATTGTTTTCATACCAAGCATCTATATACTTTTTAATAGTACTGGAATCTTTATTATTATGAGATGAAGTATAATTATCGGCATCTGCATCTCCAAGCATATAGCCGACATACGCATTGTCTGTGATAATACTATTAAATTGACTCATACCAATCTGCCTATCTTCGTTTGATTCTTCATTGGCATGAGCACTCGTTCCATCATATATCAATCTTATCGAACCATCACCATTTATTCTCACTATACGCCAATAAAAGCCTGCAAATTCAACATAATTATTGGTAACATTACCACGGTAATAATACGATGTACCATAATTATCCGGTGCAATACAAAGTAGTGAATTTTCTGATTCAACACTAGTTACATTAACTGAACCATCTTCATTTACAGTTGGACACTTACCAGTAGTGTCTAACTGACTAATTATCTTATTTTGAATAGAATCTTCTACTGGTTCTAAAGATACATCTATATTAAATACTTTACCCATTAAATTAGATTGATCTTCATTAGAATCCATATACTCAGTTACCAAGTAATATTTATCATTAGTATTATAATTAACTACTATATTTATATGAGTAGTATCTTCATTACCAGAAAGTACTAACTTAGCACTACTTGGTATAGTACACTCTCCTTTATTAGAAGAACCATTAATACTACTATCTAAAGTATTATTACAAGTTATTTCTTCATTTGATTTATATAAAGACCAATATACATATTTAGAAAATTCTCCTAAATTAGGTTTTACTATTAAAGATGCTTGTGATGATAAAGATTTACTATTTCCTTTACCTTTTACTATATATTCTTTAACAGTTTTATATCCAGGATAAATATTAGTATTATCAGACTTTTCTGGTATTTCTAGTATTGTTTCTACTAAAGAACTGGCTGTAATAGTATTATTATTATCTTTATTTAAAACATTAAAATTTGCTATATAATAAGCAAAAGATAGCCCTATTAAAGTTATACTTATTCCAATAATAGTTATTGGTATTATTAATTTATTCTTATTATTCATGTGTTCACCTACTCTACCACATATGGATTGTTAATAGTGCCATCACCTGATTTTATGGAGTTTGGTTTTAAGTTAATAACAGGCCTAGCATAATTAAAATCATTAACATAATTAGCATCGATGGCACCATTTTCATTTAAATGCAAAGCGGCTGCATTAGAACCCATATAATAAAATGGTGTCATTGTCCATTCTCTTTTACCAGTATAAAGATAAAATTTTTTGTTATTAGATCGTTCCCCACCTCCAAGATAAAATTCAGATACATTTAATAAACCAATTGGATACTTCAGATTGCCATTACCTTTATTGATAACGTTAATCGTAAAAGCATCATTTTTTTGTAAACATTTTAATGATTTACTTGCATCGCCAATATACCAAGTCGTTGCTTTTCCTGTTCCAGTACCAGATGTCATCGTTCTATCATTGCAAAAAGAATTATCATATAAATATTGTTCCAATATCTTACCTTTTAGATTAGTTTCATACCAATTATCAACATAGGCTTTGATTGTTGAATCATTTATATTAGCATGTGTTTCTGCATAAGTCGATGAACTTGGCGTTCCGTACATATAACCAATAAAAGCATTATCATCATAATACGCATTAAAATGCACTACTGTAGCATTATCATCAATAATATTTTCACCGTTTTCATGACCTGAAGTTCCATCATAGATTAATCTTATCGAACCATCGCCATTAATACGAACTATTCGCCAATAAAATCCCGCAAATTTTACATAGTTATTAGAAACATTACCTCTATAGTAATAACTAGTTCCATAATTATCCGGTGCACTACATAATAAAGAATTTTCTGATTCGGCACTTGTTACATTTACGGTTCCATCATCATTAACAGTTGGACACTTTCCAGTAGTATCTAATTGAGCCACAATTTTATCAACAATACCTGTATACATAGAGGCATCTATAATCACTTTAGCAGAAAAGCTTTTATTTTGGGCATCATCGGCTAAAGTAACACTCTTATCCATCCATAAAGATATACTATATTCTTTAGAGGCTCCAGGTGTTAAAATATTAGTATCTAATGTTCTTGATTCTACAGAACCACTTATAGTGGTTTTAGCAGAATCATAACTACTTAATAACTTAATATCGTCATTATTAACTAAAGATGCTAAATATTTACTATTTAAAGTGGTACCTTCTAACATTTCTAAGTTAACTTTATATTCGGCTGACATAGAACAAGTGTTAGTTATTTTAAAAGAATATGGTGCTAATTTTCTACCATCTTCATCACTTATAGGATACATATTATTTAAATTAATTTCATTCTTTTCATTAGTCATATCTAATTTTAAACATTTACTAATAGCTATATTATTATCTGTTTGT
>CAKORQ010000056.1 GCA_934101445.1 uncultured Bacilli bacterium
GTAACTATTTTACTGATATGACCAGCCTCATCTAAAGTAGATTTATCTCTAATACCCGCCATATCTCTTTTATTTAAAGCCCTAAAAAAGTAATAATAGTTAGTATCTTGATAACAATTAGTTATATTAAATAATTCGTTCATTCTTTCACATCCTCTAGTATAATAATAGCACAACTTCTAATTTATATATAGTAATTTTAATTTTTCTGTTATATAATCAAATCAAGCAATAGCAATTGGTTTTAAACCACTTTGATGAGTCATCAAGGATAATTTTTAAGAATTTTGAGTGATTATATTACTCCAAGGGATTTACGCTAAATCTTATTTAGATTAATCCCCTTCCCTAATATAATATCCCAGCAAGTATTGCTTATTTTAGGAGGTAATATGTATGTGGCAACATTTAACTAAAAATGAAATTAACGAGTTCATATTATCTCTTAATCTTATATCGGATAATAAACTTTCTAATAAAGAAAAGTTAAAACTATTATATACCATAAGTAACCATGCTGAAAAACATTATAAAGTATTTAAAATACCCAAAAGAAATGGTACTTACCGCACTATTTATGATCCTGATTATACTTTAAAAAATATTCAAAGAAATATTTTAAATAATATTTTAAACGAAAGAATTACCTCCCCATATGCTAAGGCTTATAAAAAAGGTTTAAATCTTAGTGATAATGCTAAACCCCACTTACAGAAAAAGATTATTCTAAAACTGGATATTAAAGATTTCTTTCCAAGTATTGATTTTTTAAAAGTCTATAAGAAAGTATTTCCTAGAAATATTTATCCTGAGGCAGTGGCTAGTCTTCTAACTAATTTAGTAACTTATAATAACTTTTTACCCCAAGGAGCCCCCACTTCTAGTTATATATCCAACTTAGTTTTAAGAAGTTTTGATTTTAAAATAGGTGGCTATTGTGAGAATAAAAATATTTCTTATACTAGATATTGTGATGATATGACATTTTCTGGGGACTTTGATCCTAAAGAAGTAATAGATTTCGTTAGAAAAGCCTTAATTGCAGAAGGATTCATTTTAAATAAGCAAAAGATAAAGATTATAAAGCCTAATAAATCGCAAATAGTTACCGGAATAGTTTGTAATACCAAATTAAGTGTCCCCCGACTTTATAAAAATAATATTCGGCAAAAAATGTATTATATTAATAAATATGGTCTAGATAATCATTTAAAACACACTGAATGTTTAGATGATAAAAATACTTATCTTCATAAATTATATGGGCAAATATTATTTGTTTTACAAATAGAACCAACCAATCAAGAATTCTTAAATTATAAAGAAAAATTACTTAAACTAAAAGAAAACTACCCCTATAGAATAACTAAATATTCTATTAATGGTCAGTTTTTTTTAACACGTCTTGCGATAAATATTTAAAACTCGTTCTTCAAATTTTCCTTCATAATATCTTCTACCATTTTGCATATAGCCAACATACCCATTATAATTAGCAACCTTTTCTTTAATTCGTTTACTACTTAATAAATTATTAGAAACAGCCTCTTTTTCTTCATTACTTAAATAGATAAAATCCATTTCACTATAAATTCTTTTAATATCAATCGTTTCATTTGACTCATTATATTCAATATATAAATACTCATTAATATCATTAGAACTATTACCTGTGGCCATAAGTAAAAATGAAGTTCCATCATTTCTTACCATACTTACTGTGTTATTGTTATAACTACAAGGTATATTATTATCAATATATATTGGATTTAAACCTATCATAGCTATTTTCTTATTAACTGTATAATCATATTGACATGGAATGGTACAATTTGGATACATATTCATATTTTTTAAAGCTGTCTTAATTTGTTCATCACTTAAAGTACTTAAAGAAAACATTAATTCTTCTTTTTCCTTTTCTAAATTATGATGAATATTCCCATAAAATCTTCCACTATTTTCTTTAGCAAAATATTTAAAGCCACACTTATTACGAACCTTTTCACAAATATCCCAAGTTAAATCAACGCCATAATACTTACCATTTATTGCTAAAACATTAAAAGCATGATGATGTTGTTTATTTTGATAGTAGCAATGAATTCCTAAACGGTCCATCATCTCTTTATAAATAAGAGCAAACCCTGCACATACACCACAGCCATTAATTAAAACATCTAAATTTCTAGATTGGACTAAACCAAAATCATCACTATATTCTAAATATTCACACAACTTTTGATAAACAAAAAGGGCTTTTTCTAACTCTGACCAAATGGGATTTATTAAACGTTCTATCTCTTCTAAAACATCTAATATCTCTAACATAAAATATTTACTATAATAAGTTCTTTTTTGATAGTCTTCCTTAGCAAATTTCTTTTTAATGGGGTTTAATCCTCCTAAAATACTAATTGTAATATTACCGGACAATAACTTTACTTTTTCTTTGGTTAAACCTTTGGTATTTTTAAATACTAAGGCTATCTTTTTTCTTTTGGATAATTCGTTATATTCCGTAATAGTTTTTAAATTTAATTCTTTCGCATTTACCTTTATTTTTTGCATTTTAATCCCCCACTTGTATTTTTTCTCTTAGTTCAATTTTAATATTACTTAATTTATCTAAATAATCTTTATTTTTTAGGTATTGTTCTTTTGATACTACGAGTACTCCTATTTCATAGTTAGTAACATTAAGATTAGTTTCTAACGCTTGATTAATTATTAAAGTAGCAGCCTTTATTTTTTTAAAAGGTATAGCCATATTTTTAATAGCAAGAGTCTGATAAACATAATCTTCATCTAATCGGATATTAGTATTATCTAAAGTAATATTTTTGATATTAATAGGTCCCACATCCTCAGTTATTTCACAGTTAATTAACCGTAAATTTTCTAAATTTTGACACCCCATAACATAACTTATATCATCACTATTAAGACATAAATTACATAGGGTTAAATTTTCTAAGTTAGGAAGTCCTAAAATTTCTTCTAATTTAACCTGAGCAAGGGCCCCACTAATAGTAAAACGATTAATAACTAAACTTTTAATAGCAAAATAATCATTATTCCAAATTCTTAAGGCTTTATTTATACTGTCGGTAATCATTTATCATTTCCCCTTTTTAGTTCCCTTATATGGACTTGTGTTTGATTATTATAAAGATTTTTTTCTTAAAGTCAATAAAAAATTTACCAAAAGCAAAAAACTAACCAGTATTAACCGATTAGTTTAATTAATTATTAAATAGTTTTGTAAATATTTCTTTATAATCAGATACCCCATAAACTTTAAGCTTATTTAATATATCTTTAGGTATTTCTTCTAAATTTTTCAAATTATTTTGCGGAATAAATATCATCTTAATTCCATTATTATAGGCACCAATTAACTTTTCTTTAATACCCCCGACTTCTAAGACTTCCCCATTTAAGCCAATTTCCCCAGTCATAGCAATTTCCTTAGAAATAGGTTTATTTAATAAAAGACTTAAAAGACTGGTCGTAATACTTACTCCGGCAGAAGGTCCATCTTTAGGCGTTGCTCCTTCTAAAAAATGAATATGAATATTACGATTATCAAAGTAATAATCATTTACTTTAAAATAATCTTTATTACTTCTAATATAACTAATAGCCACTTCAATAGATTCAGTAATAACATTTCCTAAAGAACCAGTCGTTATAATCTCGCCCTTACCATCAAATAGACAAGATTCAATTTCCATTACAACGCCCCCTAAAGGCGTATAAGCAAGAGCATTAATAATACCAGGACTTTCGATATTTAATAACTTCGTATCAATAAACTTTTTAGGTCCTAAATATTTACTAATCATTTCATCAGTAATACTAAGTTTTAAAGTAGCATCATCATATTCTAAAATAAGCTTACGCATTACTTGCTCTAAACATCTTCTTAAGTTGCGAAGTCCCGCCTCACACGTATAAGAAACTATAATTTCTTTAATTACTTCATCACTAATTTTAACATCGCGACCACTAATCAAATAATTTTTAAAAATAGTAGGTAATAAATATTTTTTAGCAATATCAATTTTTTCTTCTAAAGTATAACTTGATAACTCAATTATTTCTAATCGGTCAAACAAGGCGGGCGGAATATTTTCTATATCATTAGCAGAGGCGATAAACATTACTTCGGAAATATCAAATGGTTCTTCTAAATAATTATCTGTAAACAAATAATTTTGTTCCGGATCAATTATTTCTAATAAAGCACTTGCCGGATCCCCATTATAATTTTTAACCATTTTATCTATTTCATCCAGCAAAATAACCGGGTTTTTTACCTGACATTTTTTTATTGCCTGCATAATTTTGCCCATATTACTTCCAAGATAAGTTCTCCGAGACCCCATTAGTTCCGTAACATCATTTAAGCCCCCGACACTTAATTTATAAAATTCGCGATTTAAGGCACTAGCAATAGCAATCGAAATAGAAGTCTTACCAACCCCAGGTGCCCCCACTAAACACAAAATAGGACTTTTTATATTGGGATTGCGACGTTTTAAGGCAACATATTCTAAAATTCTACTCTTAACATTCTCTAACCCATAATGACTCTTAGTTAAGGCCTTGCGTACTTTATCTAAGTCTAACTCCTCTACCCCCGTTTTATTCCAAGGTAAATTTAAGATGGTATCTAAATAATTTTGAACAATTGCTCGTTCTGGATGACCCTCCGGTAAATAATCTAACTTTTTAATTTCTAAGGCCACCTTATTTTTAGTAGGACCTGGCATCACTAAATCATCTAACATATTAAAATAGTCATCTTGAATTTTTTTAGTATCTTTATCTTCACCTAACTCTTTTTTTATATATTTTAACTTTTCTTTTAAAATATACTCCCTTTGATTAGATTCCATTTCTTCTCTTAAGGTATCTTCAATCTTATAGTCTAATTCACATACTTCTATTTCTACTGAAATATCATAAATTAAGTTAGTAGCCCTTTTTATAGGGTCAAACTCATTCATATAATTTATCTTTTTTTCAAAACTTAAAGGAATAAAAGTAGCAACAATATCCGTTAATTTATTTAAATCATTAATCTGAGCAATCTGGGCTAAAACACTATTAGAAATAGTATGCGAAATATTTATATATGTGGTTAAAGTTTTAATTAATTTTCTTTTTAAAGCAGTTTCGGAAACAATATCACTTTTTATATCAGTAATATTAGAAGTAATAGCCATGACAACACTTTTATTATCTTCTAAGCATTTATATTTATCAATTTGAACCCTAGTCGTCCCTATTACTGTTAAACGAATATTACCATTAGGTAAATCAATAATGTTTTTAATCGTTCCTATAACCCCAATATTAGGTAAATCATTGATACTAGGTTCCTCTTCTAAAGTATCTCTAGGACAAACTAAAAGCAAATTACCATTATGATGTTTATTTGATATTGTAACCAAAACATCATCTTTTTTTGTCTCTACTTTAATCTCTTGATTAGGAAGAATGATTAAGTCTTTTAGTATCATCACAGGTAGATAATTATTCATATAACCACATCCATTTATAACTAAACTCTATAGTACCAATTTAAAAGTGGTTTTACAAGGTTTTTTAACATTTTTTTACTAAAACTTTGATTAAAAAAAGCCATAGAATAAATTTAAATATTACTATGGTTTTTTAGTTAATTTATAAGACTTTCTGTTGAGATTCTTCTTGATTTAATTTAGAATCTTCATTAACATAAAATTTTTTAATATCAATACGCATATCTGTACCTAATTTTTTAGTAAGTCCCGCTACTAAGATATAAGCAGTTTTATTTCTTTTCATATTTAAATATGCAGCATACAATTTACTATATTCTGGATCAGATGCTATTAATTCATCATCAAATACTAAAGTATCATTTAAATAGAAAACTGGTCTATTAAGCATAAATTTCAAAATACTTTTATCCGTTTTCATATCTTCACTTAATCCCTTATAAACCTCATCATTAGCCATTACTGCTAATAAATTAAAATTTGGATCAGATTTTAATTGTTTTCTAACATAACGATAATATTTTGCATCTCGTTTAATTTCATCTAGTATTTCACTAACTTTTTTCATTTTTCAAATCCCCCTTAAATGCTATATTCGCATTTCTTGAAACGTATATTACCACACAATTTTCTTATTGTCAACTTTTTTTGCAAAAAATATTTAAAATTAAAATAAGGCTAATTTTGCTAAAAAAGAAATTTACTTATTTGATTGGTATTTTAATATACTTTATTTAATTGTCATATAGATAATGAAAATATTATTAGTACTTAAGTAAATTATATAGATACATATACTACTACTTGTAAAAAAAATTTTAACTACTATTTCACACAAAATTCATGGTAAATTATAGTTTTTTATGGTAAAATTTAATTATGGAGGTTAGATATTTATGAAATTAAATATTAGAGGAAAAAATTTGAGTGTTACACCCGCTATTAAGGAGTATATCGAAAAAAGACTAAATAAGTTAGATAAATACTTCAAAGATGGTGATAATACTACTTCCAATGTTATTATCAAAACAAGAGCCAATAAAGATGTTATCGAAGTAACAATCTTAAAAGATTCTACGGTTATTAG
>CAKORQ010000057.1 GCA_934101445.1 uncultured Bacilli bacterium
CCTAATGGAGCATTAGAAGAATATTTATAAACTATACTAAATGGTCCCGTATAATTAATGCCATAGCAACAACCATTTAAAAAACAACCAATCTTATTTATAGCATACATTAAAGGTACTGGGGTTACAAACATTAAAAGCATATCTTTTATTGACTTTTTAAATTCCAGACAAAACAAAAGTAAGCATAACATCATCCCTATAAAACACCCGTAAGCGTAAAAGCCCCCATTAGTAAATATCTTCATACTAAATGGTTCCGGATTAAATAAAAAATACATGATTTTACCCCCTAAAGCAAAACCAATATTTTCATATAATAAAGCTCCAATTATCTCATCTCGATTAAATGAATATCTATCATAAGTTGTTAAAATTACTAAAGCATTAAAAAATAAACACCAAAACAACATAAAACCATAAATAGAAAATTTAAAATCAAACATTAAAATTCATCACCTCTAGTTCTTATTTTAAAATTCATACTGTAACCATATTATATAAATAACAAACATCGTACTAAGAACAGCTACTATATAAAAAAGAATAGTTAACATTTTATTTTTAGGATATCTTATTTTACCCGCAACAACTAAAATCATGGTTACAAAAAGTAACAAATAAAATTTAAAAAGCAAAGCCATAGCAGTTACTACTATGGCTCCTCCTATATAATAATTAGAAATATCTTTCTTTTTCATAACCCCTCTTAAATATCTAATTGATATGGATTGCTATAAGAACCATCACCAGCTATAATTTTAACTTTAGAATTTAAATATAAAGTAGGATATATTTCATATTCATTAGTTGGCCAAACAGCATTAACAGCACCCTCATTACTTATTCTATAAACCGCATTTCCTACTTCTTCTTGAGGATTAATAGTCCAAAGACCAGCCGTATTTTTCAGCCATGACTTAGATTGACAAGTATAAAATTTATTTATTTCTAAATTGCGACAAGTATTACCGAAACTATAAGCATAATCACTAGCATTTATTAAACCAATTTTTCCAGTATAATAGGCCTCTGCATACTCATTATTAAACCAAGCATCAACATTTAAATTGATATCTGTAAGTTTAGAATAATGCCACAATCCATCTTTAATTGCTAATCTTGTTTTATCATTTTTTAAACCCACATTACTAAAATCAAAAGTATAGTTTTTATCTAAGCCTTCATAACTAAAACTACCTAAGCCATTATAATAAGCCTCATTTAACAATTTATAAATATCCGAATTACTAAAATTATTGCTACCTTCCTCATGATTATGATGCCATGCTAATTTTGTAATTACATTGTTACTATTTATATCTTGCAACTCTAAAGGTTTTGAATTAATAATTTTTAATGAATAAAAATTATTACCATCTTCATCCAAATCTTTAAAACTGCCAATAATTTGCCATAATTCACAAGTATCTTTATTAGCATAATTACTACAATTGAAATAAACATAATTTTTAGCATCATCTAAAACATATCTAACATTCTCTCGATTATCAACCAAAAATTCCTTAGAAGTAGTTTCATTATTTGCTAAAGCATAAATATATAAAGATGCACTACTTTCTAAATAAATATTACAAATAGTATCCTTTTTTATTTCACTAGTTTTATATTTTCTAGATTCCTCATCATATTCTAAAGTTACTCCATTATTACAATTATAATTAACATATGTTCCAATAGGAAATTCACTTTCCTTGTTATTTACATAATATTTATAAGTAACTTTTGGTTTTCGTAAAACAAGAAATGATATTATAACAGCAAGAGAGGCTACTACTATTAAGCCCCCAATCTCTATTGCTTTATTTTTCTTTTGCTTTTTCATTTTACGCTACTCTCCATTTATTCTCACCACACGTGTAAGTCTCAGTTTCAGTCCTATTATCAGGATTATCACATTTGTTACTACCATCATTACATGGACGATATTCACACTTCTCGCCTTCTTCAGTACCACCAGCCCAGCAATCACCGGTTTTATCAGCACAAGTATTATTACCATTTTCACAATTAGTTTTACTAAAATAATCTCGGCTAGAAGAACAATCATATTCTTCCTCATATCTATAAAATGTTGTAGATACATTGGTTTGATTTCCCGCCTTATCGGTACAAGTTCCAGAAAGTTTATAATATTGAGGTGAAGCATTATAGATATCTAAAGTAGAACCAGATCTACCGCCTATACTATATGATGACACTCCACTTGTAGAATCAGAACAAACAAACTCCACTATTTTCGGTGAATATTGAATATTTTGTTGGGTACCTAATACTTTAGTAAAATTATTAACATTTTCTTGCATATAAGTATTTAGTTTATCACTATCAGAATAACCATTATTTTCATAGGTTGAACAAGCTATTTGTTTAGTACCAGTTTTATAGCCCTCACCATCACAACCGCTTTTCTCCTCACTTGTTTCATAATTAACATCATACGTGCAATGTGTTACTTGCATCCCTAAAGTCGCCACCGGTTTTGAAGCATCTCTTTTTACCGTAGTACTACAAGCCCCCTTTAAGCCGGCCTCATTTTCAATTACACCACTTATATTTTCACCAGATACATCACTTGTTAAAACATAAGAATTTCCATACACGGAACCATTTGTTAAATTTATTTTTTTACTTGATATATAACGACCATTTGACCTAATTGCTATATTTACATTAGATATAAACCAACCATTTTTACCGTATGTTCCACTCTTAGAAATAGTGCAAGTTGGTCTTTCTGTAAGCCTTTTAACAGTAATTTTACAACTACCGGTATTTCCGGCTTTATCTTTAACGTAACCATAATAAGTTACCCCTTTATTATCAGTATCATTTGTTAAAATAGTTGTTTTACTACCATTATATTCTGGTGTATTTTTAGTTGTAATACCGTATTCACTAACGCCACTTAAATTATCTTTCGTTGATAATAAAAGTTT
The DNA here is from genome assembly GCA_934101445.1 of uncultured Bacilli bacterium. Classification (GTDB taxonomy): domain Bacteria; phylum Bacillota_I; class Bacilli_A; order RF39; family UBA660; genus CAG-605. The sequence goes on from CAKORQ010000057.1 coordinate 2,961, forward strand.
TACGTCACTAATATACCAGTTATTATTACCCATTTTACTACTAGCATCTACAGTTATTTCACAAGTGGGAGCAGTTTTATCTACCTTAGTTGCCACATTATAAGAACATTCTCTAGTATTACCAATATTATCTTTAATTGTCCAGTTTACTTTTTTAAATTCTCCTTCATCAGTTGTTGTTTCGGTTTTATCTGGTGTTGCACAACCCGAACCAGCATCACTACTACAACCATAAGTATAAGTATAACTTGTTTTCCATTCTGTATTATTTTCGGGATTTTTACAAGCTGGTTTGGAATTATCTATATTAGTAATATTTATTGTAGCCACCTTACTTACATTACCAACTTGATCTTTAGCATAAGCATAATAAGTCCCGTTTTCATAAATCTCAAGATGATTTTCACTTTGTTTTATATTAAAAACCGGAGTCTCACTTTCTGACTTTATTAAAGCATAAGCATACTTTCCAAAACCCGATCCAGAGCCATCACTACCATTAAAGGTAATAACTTTACTTGATGTTTCATAAGAAGCATTAGAATCTAATGTAAGTGTTGGTGCTTCTTTATCAATTTTTACATTAACACTTTTGGATAGTAAACCCTTACTAGTTTGAATTTTAACCATTACTGTGCTATCAAATAAATAACTTGTTTCTATTTTATAAACATTAGCATAAGTTGTATCAGTATTAGCCGAGGCTGCCATTTGCCCATTTTTTTCTTTATTATTGCCATTTATACTCCAAGTAATTATCATCTTTTCTTCGCCAAAATTACCTAAGGAACTAGGTTCTACAAATAAATAAACATCATTTTTTGACCATTTGATATCTTTATTAGTTCCCAATTTATTATCATTATTTAAAGTATCACTATTAGCCTCATACGCCGTAATCCTAATATTAGAAGATAAAATATCAGTCTCAGCTAAGCTACAATTATCACTTGAGGAAATTGAAACATCATAATCATCCAAATTTCTATTAATATCTATTTTATAACAATCAAAATAGCCTCCAAGCGGATTACTAATCTTTTCATTATTATCAGTATCGTTTTCAGAATCCAAATAACCCTCACTAATTAACTTAGCCACACTTATTGTTGTGGCATCAATTCCATTATCACCAACGTATTCTAAGGATTTAGTTTTAATTAAATTAATCTTATCATTATAAATCTTTTCTTTTATTGATTTACTAATTCCATTATAACTAGTTGTAGCAATTGTAACTAAAATCCCCATAATTACAATAACTGCTAAAAGTTCAGGAATAGAAAAGCCTTTATGCTTTCTCATCATCACACTTCCTATCTTACCTAAAGTTTATCACAACTTAAAGAAGAAAAAAAGAGCTAAAATTAAGCAACTGTGCTTAGCACATTTAACTTATGATAATGCCTTAATAATTATCTTTTAAAAAATTTATCATTTAAAAAGCACATACAGCTCATGTATATGCTCAAATACTAGTAAATCGTTTTATTTAGGACATTTTCAAAAGTTATCAACATACCTAGTTAGTATTAAAAACTTCTAAAAACCCTTTAATAACATCGTTATTTATTAAGCTATTATATACCTCTTCATTTATCTTAAATGTTTCTTCATAACTTAAAGTAGTTGAACTACTTACATTAATAAAATTACTAACAACATAGCTTAACATAATATCTAATTTATAACTATCATTAATACTTATTATATAGTTAATACCATTATCAATATCTTTTTTAACTAAAGCAATATTCCATTCTTTAATAACAGTATCTTCATTATATGCTTTTATATTTAAACTAAAATCTTTATCTATATTAACATTACATTCATACGTTTTAACATCATTAGAATACATAGCCAAACTAAAATTATTTTGATTCTTACTAACACTAATATAACTACTTCCAGCATAGTAATTCATAACAACATTATCATTATTTACACTAAAACTAACTATATCTTTAATCTCTATTTTCACAATTTTTTTAAACTTAGTATAAATATCTAAACTATATTCTCTATTTTCAAATCCTAATTCATCAACCCCTAATTTTCTAAGCATTTCTGTATTTAACTTATAACTATAAAGTGTTGTTAAAGTATTTTTATTATTAATATCAGTCTTAATTCTTTTCTTTAAAATTTCTTTACTATCAAGGCCATCAAATATATCATTTAAATTAAACATAATATCATAAAAACTATTATTCGATAAAACCATGTAATTATCAATAGTATTTTTCATATTGATTAAATTTTTAGATGATAAATTTAGTTTATATGTATTATTATTTTTCTTTAAATATAATTCATTACTTTGCAAACTATAAGTTATATCATCATCTAATTTAACAGCGCCTTCATAATTATCAGTATCTTTATAAATGCCTGATAGATTAATATTTTTCCCAGTACTCACTGCAGTTAAAGTTCCATTTACTATAAACGGCCTTGTTTTATCATATTCATAACCAAAAAAGTCTCTTTTTATTGTGTCTAATTCATTTTGTACTAAAGTAATCGCTTCTTTAAATATTTTCGTCCTATCACTAAAATTATCATAAAGCCAAAAAGGACCTAAACATACAAGAGCAATTACAAAAGTGATTAATACTATTTTGGCCAAAATATTACTTTTTTGCTTTTTCATTAAAGTATTCCTTTCCTAATAGCACAGCAAATTATAAGTTGGAATAACCCCAAGATATCTTTTGCATTTTATATCGGCATTCATGATTTGTGATTTATTGCCTAAATTATCTTCGGCTTGAATAGTTATATTTTTTAAATATAAATATAAGAAATCACAATTAGAATTTGGATAACAAGTTTTAATTGCACCTAAACCACCAGGATTTACAACTACTTCATATTTTTTAATACCTGAACCTTCATCTTTAAATGACCAACCAACATTAATCATAAAAGGTCTTGCTCTAGAAATATAAAGTGGTGGTATACCGTCACCAAATAACTGTGAAAATATATTTTTCTTATACAAAATTTCACAATTATAACCATTACAAGTTACTTCTGTTACATTCCAATCTAAGAATGAACCAGCATTTACGACATTCAAAACCGGTCCTTCTTTATCGACATAAACTTCAGCATTTTTTGTACAGGTCTTACTGTTACCAGCATTATCTCTAACTTCATAACTTAAATTATCCGTTTTAGTTGTTCCTGAGTTATAATTCCATGTTTTACTAACAGTATCTGAATTACAGCCACTTCCAGCATCTTTACAAGTTGCCTTTATACTTTGAGCATTCGTTGTCCATATATTATTTTCTCCATTCCATTCACAAGTTGGTGGCGTTGAATCTTTTTTAATATTTATCTTACAACTATTTGTATTACCGGCTTTATCTTTAACGTATCCATAATAAGTAATACCATTACTATCAGTATCATCTTTTACCGTAACATCTTTACTATTATCATAAACAGGGATACTACTAGTAGTTATACCATATTCACTAACTCCACTCAAATTATCATTAGTGATTAATTTAAGCTTAACATCGGTATTATACCAGCCGCTTGGATTTTCGTAACAAGTAGTCTTTGGAACATCAATAGTATAACATTTTTTAAGCCATAAGAACCCCGTACAAACTTCCTGTGATGTTGTTTCTGTTTTACAATCTTTGCTAGTACCCAAACC
>CAKORQ010000058.1 GCA_934101445.1 uncultured Bacilli bacterium
ATGCCAAAAAGTTTATTATGAATACTACTAATATCAAATTAATATTTACCGAGGTTATACTTATTAATTTTCCAATAGGGGTAATAAATACTATAAGTTCAACTAAAAGTATTAATAATAACCCATAATTCATTGCTTTATTAGAAAATAATCCTTGTTTAATGATTGCTTGTTTTAAATTTCTACAAGATAGAGAATAAACTATTTCTTGAACGACCATTGAAAGAAGTGCAAGCGACATGGCTGTTTCTTGTCCAAACATTTTTAGACTAATGAAGTAAGTAAAAACTACAAATATAGTTTCAATGATAGCAGAAGAGGCTATACAAGATTTTATAAAAGGAGTAAATAAGGGTTTATTAATACCCCGAGGCTTTTTATTCATTATGTCATCTTCACTTTTTTCAAAAGATAGACAGATACTAGGGATAGAATCGGTTACTAAGTCAATAAACAATATATAAATTGGTAATAGGATTGTTGATTTAGTAAGTAGCCCTATAATAATTGTAAATATCTCCGCAAAGTTACTTGATAATGAAAATACTATATTATTTCTAATATTATTATATATTCTTCTTCCTTCTTCAACAGCAACAACTATTGTTGAAAAGGAATCATCCATTAATACGATGTCAGATGCTGACTTTGTAACATCAGTACCCGTAATACCCATTCCCACACCGACATGAGCATCTTTAATAGCCGGAGCATCATTAACGCCATCTCCAGTCATTGCAACTATTTTTCCACTATTTTGGAGGGCAAAAACAATTCTTTCTTTATGAGTTGGATTTACTCTTGCATACACTGAATATTGTTTAACAATGTTTTTTAGTTCCTTATCATTATATTTATCTAGTTGGCTTCCTAGTATTGCTTCCTTATCATTACTTATAATTCCCACATCTTTAGCAATAGCCGTTGCTGTATCTATAGAGTCTCCTGTAATCATTATTGGTCTAATACCTGCATTTTTACATAAAAGGACACTTTCTTTAACACTTTCTCTAGGTGGATCTATCATTCCTAAAATACCAGCAAATGATAAATTATTTTCTTCTTTTTCTAATTCTTTAATATCTTTGGGAATATAATTTAACTTTTTATAAGCAAATCCTAAAGTTCTTAAAGCCTTTTTAGAAAGATTCTTAACTTTATCTAAAACTTCTTTTTGTTCAGTCTTAGTTAGATTTATCTTCTCAATTAAGGAATCCATACTACCTTTACATAAAATATATATATCATTATCAATTATATTTAAAGTAGTAAACATCTTTCTATCACTATCAAAAGGTATATCTAATATTCTTTTACATTTTTTTCTTACTTTAAGAGAATCAATTTTTTTATTATATAGATAATCATATAAACAAGTTTCGGTAGGATCACCTATATATTTATCTTCGTAAATAAGACCATCATTACAAAGGGCACATATATAATTAAGCATTTTTTCATCTATTATATATTCATCTTTAACCGTCATTTTATTTTGTGTTATAGTACCTGTCTTATCAGAGCAAATAACATCTATGGCCCCAAGTGTTTCTACGGCTTGCATTTGTTTTACCACTGTTTTCTTTTTTGCTAAATTAGATATTCCTACTGATAATGTTATTGTAATTACTGTTGGTAATCCTTCGGGAATAGCGGCTACGGCTAGTGATGAACAGAGCATTATAATTTCAAGGATGGTATATTTGTTAATTAATGCTAAAATAAATATAAAAATTAATATAATAAATACTATAAATGTTATCTTTTTAGAAAGTTCTTTTATTTTTAATTGTAGGGGAGTTTCTATTTCATCAATTTTATTTAGGGATAAGGCAATTTTACCTATCTCGGTATTTTTTCCGGTACTTACCACTATGCCTGTACATTTTCCATTAGTGATGCTTGTTCCTAAAAATAACATGTTTTTTTGCTCTTGGATAATTAAGTTTTCTTTTAAAGGAGTGGCACTTTTTTGAACGGGGATGCTTTCGCCAGTTAGGGTTGATTCATCTACTTTTAAATTTTCACCTAAAAGGATTCTAATATCCGCCGGAACTGTTTCACCTGATTCTAAATATATAATATCGCCAGGGACTAATTCTTTGGTATTTATTACTATTATTTGGTCATCTCTTTTAACTTTACAAGTGCTAGTTTCATATTTTTTTAAATCTTTTAAGATTAAGGCAGCTTTTTCCTCTTGAATAAATCCAACAATAGTGTTTATAAAAACTACAAAAAGAATGACAATAGTATCCGTATATTCATGAGAGTAAAATAATCCATAGAAATATAAAAGTAATGCCACTACTAATAAGATAATAATCATAGTATCATTAAATTGCTTTAAAAATCTTAAAATCCATGACTTTTTCTTTTTATCTAGAATAATATTTGGACCATAATCATTTAATCTTTTCTTTACTTCTTTACTATTTAAACCGTCCATATTACTATTTAAAGTTTTAAATATTTCTTCTTCGTTTTTAGAATACAATTTTATCTCTCCTTTTTTCTATATCTTTAAATCCTTATTATATCGTAATTATTTTGCTTGCTTAGGTAAGTAGAGCAAGCAATACAAGTTGTTAATCTATTTTGGACCAATTGTTTTCTATTTAATATTTCCATATGTAATTATATCATACGCTAAACTAGGGTAATATGATAAGTTTTAGAATTTAATCTGTATTTATTATCTAATATTAAGAAATTATTTTATAGACCATGGATATAAAAACCCTTATATTCTTGGTAAGCCTTAGTTAAAAAAGCAATTATGGGTAAATATTCATTACAGTTATCTTTAATTAAATTATCTAAAATATATTTAGTTTGATCTTTATTATAATAATTGAATCCATAGTAATCAAAGGTACTAACTTTATTTTTATAAGTAGTTTTATCAAAGTAGGGGTATTTTTTAATAAAATCATTAAATCTATCTTCATTAATATATAAAGAATCATTATAATTTCTTCTTTTCTTATTTATTTTAGAATAAGATAATTCAAAGGCTAGATTTATTGGTTTATTATTATTATTTTTGACAAAGTAGTTTTCCGGACCGTCTATACTATAAGTAACTAAGGGATATTCCTTAAAAAAATCTTTATTTATTTCCTGTCTTGAAGTAATACTAAAATAAGTACTGTCGATGCAGGCTATTTCCATATCTGCTAAGGGATGTTGGATATTTAAAGCTACATAGTATTTTAAATCTATCTTATTAATACGAGGGATGGCGTATTGGAAAACTTCATCTTTTTTAAAATTAGCCGGAATAGCACTGAAAATACCATTAATAAACTGAATGTCTTCGTTTTCTAATATGCTTAGGAGTTCGTGATTAGATAAAAATATATAATCATTATTAAATAAATCATTGTAACTCTTATTTTGGGGATAAGCCTCAATATCACTTATTAACCACTTATATTTTAAATTAGAACCTCCTAAAGATTTTAAAAGTTTTAAAAGATGAGTATATTCGTTATCGTCATTTATAGATATATATCTTTGCATAGTTATTCTCCTAATTCTAAATTTATTATAGCAGTAATCCTACTAAAATGGTTAAATATTTCACTTTCTTCTTGTAAAGATATTGATATTTAAATATAATAAATATTGTATTTTTAGTTAATGATTTAACTATATAATCAGGGAGGATTCATGGATACACTAAATAAAGATGATTTTATTAATGTTTATGTTTTAAACACACTAAATGAAATTAAGACATCTGTTAAAAAAAATATTAAATTAGATAAAGATAGAGAAGATAGCACGGATAAAAAAATGGTGGCGGTATTAACTGATTTAATTAATGCAAATTTTAAAAATTTACAAAAAGATCCTAATGGTAATATGATTTATACCCTACTGCCAATAGTAGATGAACAAGAAAATAAAAAAGTTAGAACATCTTTGGCTTTATATTATACGGCTCTATACTATGACAATATAGAACTATTACAAGACTTAATGAAAGCTGATATTAACTTTAGCGGCGATTACGGTAAAATTAATCTTAACTATTTAGATAAATCAATATCGTCGAAGTTTGCTAGAAAAGAATATATTGACCTTCTAAAAGAATGCGGTTTTGTCTTTACTTTTTTTCATAAAAATATGGAATGTATATTACCGCCCAAAAGAGAAGAATATATATTGCGCTTTAAAAAAATACTAGAAATCAAGCATGAAGTGATTGCCCAAATCTATAAAAGTAACCATTATAGCTCTATAATAGGTGTTTTTTCCAAAAAACATTTAGATGCTTTTAGTGATGAAACTTACTTGCTAGCCTCAGCCGAACAATTACTTATGATAAGCCGTTTTAATGATGAAGGAATATCTAATGCTAACAAAGATAGATTAAACAACTTAATGCAAACCCAAGGATTTAGTAATTGCATCCATAATTATGATTTGATGTTGACAATATTTCCCGATGAAAAAATGCCATATATTGATGATTACATGAGTACGGTCATTGCTGCGCATTATGAGACTGCAGAGAGTTTACCAAAAATTCTTGATTTTATTAATCGACGTCCAGATTTAGCCTTTGAAGTTTCTTTAATTCCCAAAGAAAAATTTAAAGAAATAGATAATGATACTTTAATAGAAATATGTGATTATAGTGATAAGCATCTTTTAAATATTTATTTAAGTGGTAGCGAAGAATGTGATATTCTTGCTAAAAAAGTAAAACCTACAGTAGCTATCAAAAGAGTTTTAGGCAAATATAAAAAGACTAGTAAACAATAAATCTAATAATATAATTTAGAAGTTCCTAAAAATAGGGGCTTTTTAAGATTAAAAAACTGTTAGAACTCTCTAACAGTTAAAATATTTTATAGGTTTTTAACATTATGTTTAACACTCATACCAGGATATTTACGAACTAGTGTTTTTTCTAGACCATGTTGGTAAGAAAAAGTAAAATCTTCATCTTTTAAATGCATATCATCTAAAATAAGACCAGCCAAATAATTTTGAGCCGCAATTAATTCATTAGTCGTATTATCTAAAGAGAAATTATTTAAACTAGTTAATTTCTTATTTATTATTTCTAAGTCCGCTTGACGGCTAGTTTCCCATCTAGAACCGTTTTCATCTTGAAATCTTTTAACACCATCATGATGCGCATGCGGATTATCTTGTTTAAACTTAGCCTCGTATTCTTTCGTTAATCTCTTTATTTCTTCTTGTCTTAAAATGCTGTTGGAATCACTAGAATAGATGATAGCATCCCCAATATATAAAGGACTATCTTCTTCGATATTAAAGCGAAAACTATTTATACTTTTGCCATTCATTTTTCCAAAAATACTAAATTCAACCGGGTGTTTATAGTTTTCAACAGTACTTATTTCAATACCATTACTATTATTTAGAAGTAAATTCTTAGTACGATTACAAATATTATAAATTACTATTCTTTTATATAATTCTATTTTTCTTAAGATTTCTCTACTATCATTATTAAATTCTTTATTAAAAGCCGATATTTCTAGAGCAAGTAGGCTTTCTAAATATTCATAATATCCTTTAGATAGTAACGGTTCATATTGTTTTAAATCTTGATATAGTTCTTTTTGACTTTCTAATATACTTTTGTTTTTGTTAACCATTTTATTTCCTCCCTGTAAGTATTATCTACTTACATTTTCATAATAACATAGGCTTATTTAAAAAGATACTATTATTTTATAAATATTATAGATTTAGTGTTACTTCCCACCCACCCTTAAGGGGATTAATTAAAACGACCAATTAACCAGTCTAGAGATATATTATATTTATATACTATTTGCAGAGCAAAGGCTGTAAGTAATGTGGTTTTACCTTTTTCATAAGCACTGATAGTAGAGTGAGTAGTATTTAAAAAGTTTGCTAGTTCTACCTGGGTAATATTATTATTCTTTCTAAATGTTTTTAAGTTATTACCAATAGTTTTATTATTAAAATTATATTCTTTTAAACATTCTTTATTCTTAGATATACCAATTATATAATCCATTGTTATATGAAAATAATTACATAGGATATTTAGTTTTTCTAAGGGAATCAATTCTTTACCGGTTTCCCATCTCGAGTAGTTGGCTTGGGTTATACCTAGTATTTTAGCCATTTCTATTTGTTTAAGATTATTATCATCTCTTAAGTCTCTTAGTCTTTCATTTAATGTATATAGCACTTGTAATCACCAAGATAATTTTCCCATTATAAATTATTCTTTAAGTTAAATATACAAAAATACGACATTCGTGCTATAATAATTAAGAAAGTAGGGAAGAGTAATGAAGAAGAATATAGTTTTTATAAGTATATCTTTAGGATTAATAATATTGTTAGGAATAGGGGTATCTTATTCTTTATGGAATATATCAGTTAGTCAAGATACTACTAATATGGC
>CAKORQ010000059.1 GCA_934101445.1 uncultured Bacilli bacterium
CACTAATACAGTAGCCAAAAAAGAAAAAAGTATTAGCGATAAAAAACAAAAAATTTCTAATATCAGTACCGAAATTAATGATTTGAATGCCGAAAAAGATATTCTTATGGAAGTGTTTGAAGGTTTAAAAGATAAAGATTTAAAACTAATTACTAATGTTTTAAAATTAGATTTAAATGTTTCTAAAGACTTTAATAAGTTAATAAATCAATTACCATTACAAATCGAAATTAGAAATAATGATATTAGTGATTTAGAAGCCTCTATTAAGGCTGATGAAGAAAAATTAGAAGTAGCCAGTGATAATGTTACAACCTTAGAAGAAGCTTTAAAAAGTGCTTTAGAAAATCAAAAAGAGTTAAGTGATTTAATTAAAGAGGCTAGTAGTGGTAGTTGTCTTCGAACTCGTAATGAAGTAACTGAATTACTTAATAGGTTAGAATTTGGTAAAGATGATGCTTATGCCGCTGCGAAGTTAATTATGTTCCCTGAGGATGAATTGATGCCCTATTTTAAGGGATTTAAGTTTGATAATGCTTTGGATGCTAATGAAACTTATGTTGATTTAGATAATATTGTGGAGGCTTTAAAAGAGGTTGATGTAAGTGATACCGATTCTAAAGAAGAAGCAAAAGATGATGATGACTTTTTAAAGGGGCTGGATAGTAGTATCTTTGCTTTTGATAAAGAAGAAGACGATGATAAAAAAGAATCTACTAAGTCAGAAGAAGAATCTAAAGCGTTAGAAGAAGTTTCTGATAAAGAGTCTACCCAAGATAGTAATTTAGAATATCAAAAAAAGTTAGAAGATGAAACACCAATATCTTTTGAAGAGTTAAAAAACTTATTTACCGAAGATAGTGAGGATAAAAGTATCCAGGATACTGCTTCTAAAGATATAGAAAGTTCTGAGGATATTATTTCATTTGATGAATTACAAAATAAAATGAGTGATATTTTTGGTTCTTTGGATACTGAAAATAAAGAAGAAAAAGAAGAGAAATCTTCCGAAACCGAGGTAGTTAACTTTGATAGTAAAGTTTTAGAAAAATTAGGAAAGAGTGCTAAGGATATTAGTTTAATTAAGGCTTTTGATACTAAGGATATTAATGAAGAAGAAGTTAAAAAAGCGGCTCAAGATAAAGATATTGAACTTAGTAGTATTCCTTTAATGGCTTATAAAAATGGGGTTCTAAATTATTTAGATAATGTGGTAAGTCTTTATAAGTTTGGTTATAAACCTAGTGCAATTGAACTTCAAAAAAATAGTGCCGTTTTAAGTTTAGTAAGTAATGATACTTTAGAAAAAAACTTAAAGACTTTAGAAGATTATAAAATAGATAATAAGATGCCTACTGGTCATATTGCTTTTAATCTTTTAACTTTAGAAGCGCCAGAATTAGTAAGAAGAATAGATTTAGTTTTAGAAAATAATCAAAGTGATTTATTAACTTACGATATTAAGGCTTTGAGTTTAGATATTGATAGTATTTTAAAACGAATTGCATTTTGTAAGGAATATAATATACCTTATACAGAAGAAAAGAATAATATTTTAACTTATAATAGTTATGTATTTAGACAAGATGTTTTAGAAGAATTAGTGGAAAAAGAAGTACCTATTAATAAAGAGGTAAAAAAGTTAACTAATGAGTTAAAGAGTGTCGTAAATAGTGATCTTATTGATATTTTAGATACTAATTTAAATGATATTTTTAATATTAAGTTAAGTGATGCTAGTAAGTTTGATGAATATACGAGATTAGAACAAAAGTTAGAGGGTATTTGTGTATGTAAGGGGAATACTTATATAATTGATGGGTTATCATTTTCTCATCAAAATACGAAGAGAAACTTAATAACTTTGATAAATAATACAACTAATGAGACTGATAAAGATATTTTAATTGCTAGTTTATTTTATAATTCAACTAAGAGTATAGAAGATGCTAAAAATGTCTTAGAAAGCTTGTAGGAGGATTTATGCAATATTTAAAAAATTATGGATTTAGTGATATAGAAATAGATTGGTTAAATGATAATGTAACACCTGCTATTAAAAAAGAATTAGATTTAGAAGAAAAGTTAGTAGGAACTAATCTAGATTATTTAAAAGATTTAGGAGTAGAAAACTATAAAGAAATATTTAATGAATATTACGGAATGTTTCTTATGGATAATAGTGCGTTTACAGAAACATTTAATAAATATGATCAAAGTGATTTAATAGATAAATTAAGAAAGAATATAACGATTGTAGAATATCTATAGTCGTTTTTTTCTTGGCTTTAAAGGGAGGGTTTGATATAATAAGAAACAGAGGCGAAGATGAATATGGATTATTTAAATACATTAAATGATGAACAAAAAAAAGCCGTTATGCACATGGCGGGACCATGTTTGGTTTTAGCCGGAGCAGGTTCAGGAAAAACAAGAGTTTTAACAACTAGAATAGCCTATTTAATTGCTAGTGGTATTCCTTCTTATAATATTTTGGCTATTACTTTTACCAATAAAGCCGCTAAGGAAATGAAAGAAAGAGTAGAGGCACTAGTCCCAGGCAATTATGCTTTTTTGGGAACTTTTCACTCCTTGGGCGTAAGAATTTTAAGAGAAAATAGTAAAGAATGTGGATTGGAATCTAATTTTACGATATTAGATAGTGATGATGTCTTAAGCTTAATTAAAAGAATTATGAAAAATAAGGAAATAGATCCCAAAGAGATTTCTCCTTCTTATGTTCGCAATCGCATTAGTTTTATTAAAAATGAAAATTTAAGTACTAGAGAAATAGATAATTTATTTAATACGGTACCAGAAAAGAAAGTTTTAGAAATATATCAAACTTATCAAGAATTAATTCATAAAAATAATTCGGTTGATTTTGATGATTTGTTAGTCTTACCAGTAGAATTATTTAAAAAGTATCCCGAAATATTAGATAAATATCAAGAAAAGTTTAAATATATTTTAGTTGATGAATATCAGGATATTAACTTAGTACAATTTGAGATTATTAAATTGCTGGTTAATGAACATCAACATTTATTTGTAGTAGGAGATGCGAATCAGTCTATTTATGGTTTTAGAAATGCTAATTTTAGAAATATATTAAATTTTGAAAAAGATTATCAAGATGCATATGTGGTTACTTTAGAAAATAATTATCGGAGTACGAATAACATTTTAGAATGTGCTAACTGTGTTATTAGAAATAATAAAGAAAGAAAGGAATTAAATTTAAAAGGAACCATTGGAGATGGGGTTAAGACTCAGTATATAACTTGTGAAAATGGTAAGATGGAGGCTATTACTATTATTGAGGAGATAAAGAAGTTATATAATAAGGGTTATGATTATAAAGATATTGGGATATTATATCGTACTAATGGCCAATCGCGTTTATTAGAAGAAGTATTTTTAAAAGAGAATATTCCTTATAACGTAGTAGGGTCTTATTATTTCTATCAAAGAAAAGAGATTAAGGATTTATTAAGTTATTTAAAACTTATTAATAATCAAAATGATGATATAGCCTTAAGAAGAATAATTAATGAACCAAAAAGAGGGATTGGGGCTAAGGCTATTGAAAACTTAAGTGGTGAGGCCCAAGACTTAGGGGTAAGTATGTTTGCCGCTATTAGTAAGGATAAAGAACTTGCCTTTAAAGAATTAATCTTAGATATGATTAAGGCTCAAAAGGATTTATCTTTAACAGAATTTATTGATTATGTTTTGGATAAGAGTGGTATTAAGGCTAGTCTTACTAGTGAGAAATCTTTAGAAAATGATTTAAGATTAGATAACTTAGAGGAATTTAAGTCGGTTACAGCCTCATTTGAGGAAAGAACGGGTTCGGTTAATTTAAGTGATTTTCTAGAAGAGATATCTTTAATTGCCGATATTAGTGAACATAAAGAAGAAAAAGATGCTGTTACTTTAATGACTGTTCATAGTGCAAAAGGTCTAGAATTTGATTGTGTTTTTCTATGTGGAATGGAAGAAGGAATTTTTCCGCATCAAAATTCTTTTGGCAGTGAATCTGAGATTGAAGAAGAACGCCGCTTATGCTATGTGGGAATTACCAGAGCTCGGAAGGTTTTATATTTAACTAATGCTCATAGTCGTATTCTTTATGGGCGTGAACAAGTAAATCCGCCTTCCCGTTTTATTAAAGAAATAGATAAAAACTTACTAGATGTTAAAGTTAAAGGCATGGGACTTGAACATTTAAGAAGTAAAAATGTGGGTAAGATTCCAACTTTCTCTAGTAAGAGTAGTTTTTATAACGATGAAGGTAATTCTTTAGAGTTTAAAGTAGGCGATCATTTAATGCACTCTTTATACGGTAGGGGAACGATTGTGGCTATGGATAATACTTTTTATACCGTGGCCTTTAGTAGTCGTTTTGGCATAAAAAAAATTATGAAGAATTTTAAGGGGATAAGAAAGGTATGTTAAGATGGAATTAGTAATTATGGCTGCTGGAATGGGTTCAAGATTCGGTGGCTTAAAACAGATTGAACCAATGGGCCCTAACGGCGAATTTATTATCGATTATTCGATTTATGATGCGATTAAAGCGGGCTTTGATAAAGTAGTATTTATCATTAAAAGAGAAAATGCCGATATTTTTAAAGAAACAATTGGGAAAAGAGTAGAAGGTAAAATTGAGGTAAGTTATGTTTACCAAGATATGGATAATATTCCTGAGGGTTATTTAGATAATGAGAGAGTTAAACCTTGGGGAACCGCTCAAGCAATTTATTGTTGTCAAGATGTTGTTAAGGGTAATTTTGCGATTATTAATGCTGATGATTTTTATGGGAGAGATGCTTATATGAAAGCTGCATCCTTCTTAAAAAGCACTATTACGGGACCAAACTTTGGAATGGTAGGCTATAAGGCCGCTAATACCTTAACAGCTAACGGGGCTGTTAAACGAGGAGTATGTGCTGCTAATAATGGTTATTTAACTAGTTTAGTTGAATCTAAAGTTGAAAAAGTAGATAATATTATTACGGCTAGTCCCCTAAATGGAGAGGCTTCATTTAAAGTAAGTGATGATACTTTAGTGTCTATGAATATGTTCTTATTTACTAAAGATATTTTTACTATTTTAAATAATGATATTAAAGAATATTTTTATAAACATCAAGATAATTTAAATGAAGGAGAATTTTTAATACCAGATGTTGTTTGTGATCATATTGCGAAAAAAGATATAACTGTTAAAGTATTAGATACTACTAGTATTTGGTATGGCGTAACTTATAGAGAAGATGCTGATATTGTTAAGAAATCTTTAAAAGAATTAACTGATAATGGCGAATATCCAAGTACATTATGGAATTAAGAGATATTACGAGAGAAGTAATATTCTTTTTTTTAAGCCTAAAAAGGTCTAAAGATAGAGTTTAGAAGATATAAATAGGATTTTTAGATAGAAAAATATGGCAAAAAAGATAAATTAGGGATTTGCTAAAATCTAAAAATGTATTAAAATGATACTGTGATGTTTATGCAACAAATTATAATTAATAATACCAGTGGTTATTTATGTAAAGATATTAAAATAAGCAAGGATGACTTTACTTACTTATATAATAAAAAAATGATAGTAGAGTTAAATTGTTTACAAGAAAAGAAGTATAAATGTAAATACTTTATAAGTGAAATGGGTTATTTATTTTTAAAACTAGGAAATTATGAAGAAAGATATAATATTATAAATAAATATATTAATTTAAGAAATAATATGAGTTTTATGAATAGGGAATACTTAGATGATTTAGATAGTATTTATCCTAGTGGGGATAAAAAATTTAAAGATAAGATATGCTTTTATAATGGGCAAATATATAGTTTAGATAGTATTTTTAAGAAGTTTAAAGATAAGAATTACTATATAATAATGAAGGATAAGGATTATCTTATTAAAGATGGAGATAGGATAGTTGCAAGAGTTGTTTATAAAAGTAGTGGAGTATATGGATTAAAGTAAGAAAATAAAGAAGTTTTCTTCGATAATTTAACAATAGAACTTATCAGATAAGAAGAAATATAGTATAATAATTACTTGTTAGAAAGTGAGTTTTATGATAAGTAGTATTTATATTAAAAAAGAAGAAGATAAAGGGAATAATTCTATATATTTAGGAGGATTAGGTAAGTTTTGGCATTTAAATAAAGATAATGATGAGTATGTCTTATCTTGTGAAGACTTTATTAAAAGATATAAAAGTATAGATGATGTTAATAAAGAGTTTATTAGTTTAGAAGCCTTTTTATCTAAGGCTAGATATATAGGATATCAATTTCAAAGAAAGGCTCCTATTAAAGATTTAGATGATGAATTTGATTCTAATTATACGCGTTTTAATGGGTATTCTGTAT
>CAKORQ010000060.1 GCA_934101445.1 uncultured Bacilli bacterium
GCAAGGCGTTTGGGTATTCGTGTTAAAGGCGATAATGGTACATACTACTTACATACATTAAACAACACTTGTGTTGCTACCCCAAGAGGCCTTATTGCAGTTGTTGAAAATAATTATCAAGCTGATGGTAGCATCAAAGTACCAAAGGTATTACAACCTTACATGGGTGGTTTAGAAGTAATTAAACCTAAAAATAAATAAGTTAAAATAGTACTGATTAAACTTTTCAGTACTATTTTTTAAAATAAAAAACTGTAATAAGGGAAAAACTTTCTTATTACAGCCTTCAAACAATTAACAATTAATTTTTTTTCTTGCTTAAAACTTCATTACTTTTATAATTTTTTAGAATATCGCTAAAATCTTTAAAAAATTCTGTAACTACGGTAGGGATGAAATCTAGGATGTCTTCAATCTTAAATACTTTTAAATTATTATTAGTTGCATGGCCTTCTAAAATAAAGACTTTAGTTTTGTCTAAAACAGCAAAAATATTTTGAGGGTTTACTTCTATTATAGGAATATCGGTAAAACTACTTCCCGCATTTTTTAAAGTTTCGTAATCAAAATCATATCCGAAATGTTCGAGTACGATTTTATTGATAGTCGTATAATCATCATAAATACTGGTATCAGTATTATGAGTCCAAAAATCTTTGTTATTAATAACATTATTATTTTTATGTAATTTTACGAATTTTACTTCGTTTACATAAATTGTTGGTTTATAGTCTTTATCTAAAAAGGTAAACGAATCTCTAAATAAATTATTAAAAAATTTATAATCGGTATAAAGATGAAATAAATAACCTAAAGTTTTAAAATCGCCAGCCTTTAAGTAGGGGGCATACTTATCTAGAAACAAACTTAAATTAGGATATTGAATAACTTTATCTCTATCATTATTGCCCCGAAAATGGGTGACCATTTTTTGAGTTTGCGTATCTAAATTACTATTTCTACTAGTAGAGTCTACAATTAAATTACTTAGTAAGAAATTACTCTGATTTTCTTTGCTAATCTTAATTTTCTTTTCTAATTCATCAAGAAAGTACATTCCTGCTATATGATGAACAACAAATGATGCCATAACTTCTCCTTTCTAAAACTTATTTTAAAAAAGATTACAATTAAAGTAAAGTATCAAATAATTATAATCATAATAGTCATAAATATTGCTTTTTTAAAATTTAAGGTTATAATTAACGATAGTGAGTAAATCATTTTGCACTACCGCTGGCAACTTAAAGAGATTAAATAATTTTGGCTTTAATAGTATTTGTTCTAAAAGATATTAATTATGTCGTCCATAACGGTAAAACTTTAGCCGAAATAACATCGTTTTCAAAAATGAGGACGATGTAAGAAAACCAGCACCCTTAGAAGCAAAAAAAAATTACTTCTGCAAAAAGGAGAAATGAGAAATATGGAAGAAACAGTTAAATTATTAATTGCTAGAAATGAGACCATTGCTACAATGGAATCCTGTACTGATGGTGGCCTCTGCAATGCTATAACTAATGTACCAGGGGCTAGTAGCATCATTAAGTTTAGTGCTGTTACTTATTCTAATGAATACAAGATTAAAATGGGTGTTTGCAAAGAAATAATTGATACTTATACCGTTTATAGTAAAGAAACTGCAATTGCTATGGCCAGAGCCATAAGTGCTTTTGCAAATGCGGATTACGGAGTTGGCGTAACCGGTCGCTTTGGAGTTATTGATCCGGCTAATTTGGGTGGTGCCACTGATGTTGTCTATGTTAGCATTTACGATAGCCAAAAAAATAAAGATTATGTTTTAATTATTACAAATCTTGCTGCCACCCGAGCCCAAAACAAAGATTATGTTATCGCTGTTATTAATAGAAAAATTAGTGAAATTTTAAAAAAGAAAAATGAAACCCAAACTTTAAAGAGAACTAAGTAAAAAATAGTTAAATTTTGGTTGAAATCGGTCAAATTTATTTAATTTTATATAACTAAAGTGGAAAAATAAGCATTTTATGAAAAATAATTATCCTAAATTAAAAATGTTGTGATATACTAAGAAAGTATTAAAAAAAGGTTTTGATTAAGAAGTAGTAATAAACTAATAAAACTTTTAAAGAGAGTAGTTCTAATAGCTGGAAGGAATTATAAAAGTAGGGTTTATGAATTCACCTTAAGAACTGGAGCAATCCCGCATAATTTTGCGTTACAAATAAGAGTATAAATTAAGGTGGTACCACGGTTCTTACGTCCTTTAGGGAGGTAAGAATTTTTTTAATTAAAACTTTATAAATAGAAAGGAAATAAGTATGCAAGAAAAGATAGAAAATATTAAAGAAACTATTTTAAATAGCTTACAAACTATTAATGATATTAATAGTTTAACAGAACTTAAGAATAAGTATCTGTCAAAAAAAGGAGAAATATCGGGATTACTTGCTAATTTAGGAAATTTAGATATTGAAGAAAGAAAGAGTTTTGGTAGTTTAGTAAATACTTTAAAACAAGAAGTTACTAAGTTAATTAGTGATAAAGAATCAAAAATAAAAGAAGAAATATTAAATAAAAAATTAGAAAGTGAAGATATTGATATTACCTTACCAGCCACTAAAATTCCTATTGGTTCGCCTTGTATTTTAGAAAAATTAATTCTTGATGTAGAAGAAATATTCATGAGTATGGGATATGATGTTGTCGATGGTCCTGAAATTGAACTAGATAAGTATAATTTTGAAATGTTAAACTTACCTAAAGGTCATCCGGCAAGAGATGCTCAAGATACCTTTTATGTTAAAGATGAAGAGTTATTATTAAGAAGTCAAACTTCTCCAGTTCAAGTAAGAACTATGTTAAAAGGCGAAGGTAAAAAACCAGTTAGAGTAATTTGCCCCGGTAAGACTTATCGTCGTGATGATGATGATGCTACCCACTCCCATCAATTTACCCAGATTGAGGGTTTGTTAGTTGATAAAAATATTTCCTTAAGTGATTTAAAAGGAACTATTGATTTAGTGGCCAAGAAATTATATGGTATTGATACCAAGACTCGTTTCCACCCTAGTTATTATCCTTTTACGGAGCCATCAGTTGAAGTTGATATAACTTGTTGTAACTGTCATGGTGCTGGCTGTAATGTCTGCAAACAAACCGGTTGGGTTACAGTTTGTGGAGCGGGTATTGTCCACCCTAACGTTTTAAAAATGGCTGGTTACGATCCAAGTGAGTGGAGTGGTTTTGCCTTTGGCTTTGGGGCTGAACGTTTAGCTATGATTAAATATGATATTAACGATTGTCGTGTATTTTATAATAATGATTTAAGAGAAGTTAGAGTATTTGATAGAAAGGAAAAAGAAAATGATTAGTTTAGAATGGGTTAGCGATTATATAGATATTAAAGATCAAGATTTAAAAGAATTAGCCGTTAAAATTACAAGAGCGGGAATTAATGTTGAAAAGGTTATTTCCAACAACATCGAAAATTTAGTAATCGGTCAAGTTATAAGTTGCATTCCGCACCCTAATTCCGATCATATGCATATTTGCAAAGTTGATGTTGGTAAGACTGAGCCTGTTCAAATAGTGTGTGGAGCCCCTAATGTTAAAGCGGGTATTAAAGTGATTGTAGCCTTAGAGGGCGCTAAATTGCCGGGAGGAGTTATTAAAAATACCCAGTTGCGTGGTGTGGATTCTAACGGTATGATTTGTGCTTTATGTGAAATTGGTTTAGAAGAAAATACTAAAGAAAATTATGCTAAAGGTATTTTTATTGTCAAAGATAACCTAAAAAATGGCGCTCCGGCTATTCCAGCTTTAGGTTTAGAGACTACCTTGTATGAATTAGACATTCATAAACATCGTAATAATGACTGTTATTATCATATTGGTTTTGCTTATGAGATTGCTGCAATTTTAAATCGTAAAGTTACTTTACCAAATATGACTTATGAAACTAGTACTGATGATGTAAATAATTATATCTCTGTAGAAGTAGATACCCCTAAGTGCCCATATTATACTGGGCGTATGGCAACTAATTTAACAATTAAAGAAAGCCCTGACTTTATTAAAAAAAGATTACTTGATGCCGGAATGCGCCCAATTAACAATGTTGTTGATATTTCTAACTATGTCATGTTAGAGTTTGGCCAACCTTTACATTTTTTTGATAAAGATACCTTAGGAGAAAAAATCGTTGTTAGAAACGCTTGGGAAGAAGAAAAATTAGTTACTTTGGATAATACTGAGCGAACTTTAAAAACTAGTGATATTGTTATAACTGATGGGAAGAAATCTATTTGTCTTGCTGGAGTTATGGGAGGCTTAAATACTGAAGTTACTGAAAATACGAAGAATATCTTTATTGAAGCGGCTATCTTTGATAATATTAGTATTCGTAATACAGCAAATCGCTTAAATTTACGAAGTGAGGCTTCTATTCGTTATGGTAAAGGCTTATCTTATGAATATACTAATTATGCTTTAGATAGAGCCTGCCATTTATTAGAAAAATATGCCGATGCTACTATTTTAAATGGTACTATTACTTATGATAAATTAGATAAAACACCTAAGATAGTAACATTTAAAGAAGATGATATTAGTAAACTTTTAGGAATTGATATTAAACCCAAAGACATTGAACATGAACTAGATAGATTAGAATTTCCTTATGAATTTAATAATAATAATTTTACAGTAAATATCCCCAATCGTAGATTAGATATCGATCCTAATGTTAATGATATTGCTGAGGAAATTGTTCGTCTTTATGGCTATGAGAACCTTGCTTGTACATTACCAAAAGTTGAAATAAAACAAGGTGAATACAAGGGTGATGTTAAGTATCGTAAAATTATTGCTAGTCGTCTTCGTACCTTAGGTCTTACCGAGACAAGAACTTATACTTTAACCTCACCTAGTATGGTTAGTACCTTTAATTATGAAGGTAAAATCCACTTAAATTTACCTAATCCAATGAGTATTGATAAGTCAGTTTTGCGTACCTCTTTAATTCCTAGTATGTTAAATGTTTATAATTATAATAAGGCCCGTAAAGTTAGTGATATGTTCCTTTATGAAATTAGTAAGACTTATGATGTTAATTATAAAGAAGAAAGCAAAATAGCTATTTTAATGAAAGGCAATTATATTCTAAATGAAGCCACTAAAGTTAATGTGAAGTGTGATTTTTATTTAATTAAAGGTATTGTAGAAAATTTACTCGATTATTTAGGCTTTAACGGTCGCTATCGTTTTGTTAAGAGTGAAATTGATAATATGCATCCCAAAAGAAGTGCTAAAATTTATTTAGACGATACATTCTTAGGTGTAATAGGTGAAGTTCACCCAAGTTTATGCAAAGAAGAGATTTATGTTTGCGAGATATCTTTAAATAAATTAATGCAAGAAATAAAACCACTTAAGTATGTTGCCGCTTCCATTTATCCAGAAATCGTTAAAGATGTGGCTTTCGTCGTTGCTAAGAATTTACCCGTTGAAGAGATAATGGCAGAAATTAAAAAAGTAGGTAAAGAAATACTTACTAATATTAGTATCTTCGATGTTTATACAGGGCCAAATGTGTTAGAAACTGAAAAGTCAGTAGCCTTCAAATTAACATTCCAGTCTAATAATCGTACTTTACAAGAAGAAGAAGTTATGGCTATCTTTAATGAGATAATGACTACCGTTAAAACTAAGTTTAATTGCAAAGTTAGAGATAATTAATGAATGTTTCTTTAGAAAAAATCGAAATATTTAGAAAACTAGTTGCCGATAATTCTATTTATACGAAGCTATGCTCAAAAGAAGAAATAGAAATATTAAAAAAGCATTATAGTAAGCCAGTTTTTAAGCAGAAATATTTAAAGACTAAATCTAAGTATTTAAAAGTTGTTTTAAATTTTTATAAAATGTATAATTTAAAATACAATGCAATTATTATGGCTAATATGAATAAAAATATTATCATGAAACCTGAAGGAAAAACTATTTCCCATTTAGATATTAATAAAACTTTTATAAATACAAAAAATGATGATAGTGACTTGTTTCGGTTGATTCATGAGTTGGCCCATTTTGTTGATTTTAAGTTACATAAAGATATTATTAATAGTAACGCTTACTACTGTTTTTTACCAGAGACCTTTAGTTTTTATATGGAAAAAGAGTTTATAAAACTAGTTGGTTTAAAGCATGAAAATGTTGTTAAAATTAGACAGAATAACCATTATCTAGCAATGCAAGAAAAACTAAATAATTTATTG
>CAKORQ010000061.1 GCA_934101445.1 uncultured Bacilli bacterium
AGATATGGATGGTAAGTTAGTATTTACATATGAAGAGTATGAGACTTTAAAAAGTAAAATGAATGGTTTATCATATTATGGAAATAGGGAATATAGCCTAAGTAATTATAGCGCTTCTTCTTATGTTAATAGATTAAATAATTTAGTAGAAAAAAATAGAGAAGATGTTTAAAAAAAGTCTAATCTTGTTTATCAGACCCTAGCATCTGCTATAAATCAGATTAACTTAGATGGGAAGAATTTAGAAAGCGCTAAGAGTCTTAATACTGAATTAACTAAAGGTAATGTTGAAGTTTTAGAAACCGGTTCATCAACAAGAGGTACCAATGTTCCTTCTGATTATGATTTTGACTATATTTTTAGATTAGATACTGATATTATGCGGGATAGTAATAAGTTAATAGAATTACTAGATTCTGTAAGGCTTTAGGTATACCCCCCCCAATTACCGGGGATATAAGAGATGTTACCGTAGATATACCCGGTTTAGGAGAAATTAAACTAGATGTTATTATTATTCAAAAAAATGATAAGTTAGAATATTCTACCGAAATGGCTTTAAATGATTATCTTCAAAATATCTTTAAAACTTAGAACTTTTTCTTTAACCAGATAAGAATTTATGATATAAAAGAAAAGGTGAATGAAAACAATGAATGAATTTGAATATCTAGAAGAACAAACTAGAAAACAACAAGCCTTTATAGAAGGACTAAAGGCTCAAAAAATAAATCTTTATAGTGATACTTTATTAAAAGAAATGGGTACTTTAGATTACTTAGGAATACCTTTTTTAATATGCGCTACTAATAGTTTTTTTAAAAATATGTATTATGAGGATATCTTAATGATTACAGCCTCTCTTTTAACTAAATATGGCATAGTGAAAATTTTAAAAGATAATAAAGATAAGCATTTGATTTTCTTAGAACAAGATAATCATAAATACCTTTTTGATATTAGCGGTGGCTTAGTCTATGCTTATGATACTTATTTAACCTTGGAAAATACTTTCCTAATAGAAATAATTAATATCTTGGCAATAAAAGACTATATCTTAAAAAGTAATAATATTACGAGAATTTACCACGATGATTCCAGAAGAATTGTTTTAAATGACCAGGCTATTCATAATTATAAGTTAGGAATAGATAAAATGGATTTTGCTTTTATGACTACGTTAAGCAATTATCTTTTAAATACGCCTGATACTATGAAGAGAGTTAAATTTAAATTAGAAAAGTAAAAAAATATTGCTTAAATAAAAAGAATGTGGTATAAGATTAAATACAAAGGAGCCACATTATGACCAATCAACTAAAAAAATTATGGGAAGATATGAAAACTAATATTAAAATTAGAAAAGGCATTAACGAAGGTAAAATCACAAAATATGATGCTACTTTATTAGATAAAATAAAACCATATGATTATTATAATGTTCCTATGTTAGTTTATCTTTTAAATCCTTCCTTAGGTAATTATAGTCATGAAATGTCTTTAGGACTTGCTAGTATCTTAGTTAACGAAAATCCTGTCTTTTTACTTAAATTACCTCATCTAGATTATTATTTAATTGAAGTTACTATTAATAAGAAGAAATGTATTTATGATATTAATAAAGGTTTAGTTTATGATGAAGAATACTATTTTTCTCTTAATCCTAATTCTGATTATGAAAAAATCATTTTTACTAAAGAAATTGCGGCTAATATAGTTACTAATGACTTTTTAATGTCTGTAGATACTTCCAGTGATACTAGAAATAACTTAGTTGCTATAATCTTAGATGATTATGCAAACGGGGTATATAATAGTGTTAAAATGCTTTTGACTTTAAAAAAATATCTCAAAGAAAAAGAAGAACAAATTAAGTTAGAAAGAATTAAAAACTTTAAATTTTAAAATAGAAAAACAGTCTTTACAAAAAGGCTTTTTTCTTTTAAAAAAGATAATTTTATTATATACTATATTTATAGTAAAGGATTATATATGATAGAATTAGTAAATGTTAAAAAAACTTATAAAGCTAAAAAGACTAGTGATACTATTGCTTTAGATGGCGTAAATTTTAAAATACCTAGTAAGGGATTATACTTTATAACTGGCGAAAGTGGTTCCGGTAAATCAACCCTTCTTAATGTCTTAGGAGGACTGGATAAGATTGATAGTGGTTCCATTAAAATTGGTAATCTTAATTTAGAAAACTTAAGTAAGAAAGAATTAGTAAAATATCGTAATACTTGTGTTGGTTTTATCTTTCAAGATTATAATTTGTTTTTAGAATATAATGTCTATGATAATGTAAAATTAGCCCTAGAACTTAGTAATCAAAATAATAACACGAATATTGATGAAATTTTAAAAAGAGTAGGTTTATATGATTTAAGACTGCGTAATATTAACGAATTATCCGGGGGACAAAGACAAAGAGTAGCCATTGCTAGAGCCTTAGTTAAAAATCCAGAGATAATTTTAGCCGATGAACCAACTGGCAACTTAGATAGTGTTACATCAAGACAGATAATGACTCTTTTAAAGGAAATAAGTGCGGATAAATGTGTAATCGTAGTAACCCATGATAAAACTTTAGCAAGCGAATTTGGTAACGGCTTTATCGCTATGCAAGATGGCAAAGTTATAACCGATACCATTGTTGCTTTAAAAAATGATGAAAAAGATATCGTTTTAAGAACATCTAACTTTAAAAATCGTTATGCTTTAAAATTTACGCTTCATAATATGAAAATGAAACCAGTTAAGTTTGTCATGACCACCTTACTTACGGCCTTTGCCCTAACTTTAGTTTGTTTGATGTTTACCTTTGTTCTTTTTAATAAACAGGAATTTGCTTTAAATACTTTAATGAAAAATAATGTTGATAAAATAGCAATTAGCCCTGTAACGTGTTTTAAAGATGAGTCTTATTCGAATTATGTTGATTGTAATCCTAAATATTTTAAAGGTGATGATGAGACCTTAAAATTAGGAAGTCCTGCTTATTATGGTCGGGATAACGAATTTACTCTTAAATTTGGTGAACCTGATAATATTACTGAGGCCATTCCTAGTTATAGAAATATCGTTGAATTAAAAGATGATAGTTTAATTACTTTATATTTAGGGCATTTACCATTAAACGATGCCGAAATAGTAATAGATAAAAATATTGCTTACGATATTATAAAATATGGTATTTATGATATTAATCAAAACTTAGTTAAACCAACTACCATGGAAGATATCATAAATTTACAAATTAATTTAGGTAAATATCCCGTAACTATCGTAGGTATTAATGAATTTAATAGTGATGCCGAGTTTACAGATCTGCGTAGTGATGTTAAAACCAATCTAAAATTACAAGATTACTTTAAAAGTTACACTGAAGATAATAATATCTATGTCAAAGGCTTTATTGATAATAAAGAATTAGTTTACAGCAAAGAGGAAATGCTTAGTAAATTTATTATTAGTTTTATAAGCAAATTTAATACTAATGTCTATGGTATGTTACATAATCTTAAATACTATGAGACTGGGGAGTATTATGATTTAGATTTTAATTTGACTAATCAGGCACTAAGTAGTAACGAAGTTATTGTAAGTGCGAGTGATATTTTAAATTATAATTCACCAACAACTGGTAATATTGGCAAAAAATTTACGGAATTTCAAAAAGAAAATAGTAATTTAAGTTATAGTGAGGCCTTACCCGTATTTATTAAGGATATACTTTTTAAATATAAAGATGAATTTAATTTAGTTTCACGCGATATGGTTAAAGTTTATAGAGATAATAATTATACTACTACTCTAAAAGTTGCCGGTATTACCTTTGATGATTATAGTTATATTAGTCAAGAAATGTATAATAATGGCGATAAGAGTAAGAAATTTATTGAAAAAGTTTATATTGGTTTTAAAACAAAAGAAGAACTTAATAAATTGTTAAATAAATATGATTATATAGGTAATATTCTTAATGATGGAAATTTTCTAATTATGGATAGTGATTTGGGTTATGATATTAGTATGGTAGATAGTATTTATTATCACTTACATTCTTATCTAGTTATTATTGCTATTATTGTTGCTGTATTTGCTTTAATTTTACTCTTTAATTTTATTAATACAACTATTAGTTATGCGAAGAAAAATATTGGAATATTAAAAAGTTTAGGGTCTAAAAACAAAGATATCTATAAAATATTTACTTATGAGGCTTTCATTATTACAGTTATTGCCTTTATTATATCCTTATTTATGTGGATAGGGGCTTGTAATCTTGCTAATAAAATGTTCTTTGATAATTATGAGTATATTGGCGGTATCCAGATAAATGCCCTTGCTCCTTTTCTAACTTTAGGTTTTGGTCTAATTTTATCTTGGCTTTTAAGTTTAGCAAATTGTAGTAGAATAAATAAGATGCAACCCGTAGATGCCATCTTAAATAAATAAAAATAATTAGCACTCATCTCTTGACAGTGCTAGCAAAAAGTGGTATAACATAATCGTAAGTAAGAAAGATACTTACAGGTATTAAAATTGTATTGTTGAGTACCCTATAAAAGGGGTATATTGAAAGGAAATGATTTATATGATGTTAGTACCAAACAGAGATTTTGACTTATTTGATGATATTTTTGGAGATCCATTCTTTAGAAAAAGCGAAAGCAAAATGATGAAGACGGATATTCGTGAAGATAAAGATAACTATGTAATTGATATTGATTTACCAGGTTTTGATAAGAAGGATATTAAAATTGATGTAACTGATGGTTACTTAACTATTAATGCCAAAGCAAATAATGAAAATAACGAGAAAAAGAGTGGTAAATATATTAGAAAAGAAAGATATTATGGCGAATGTTCTCGTAGTTTCTATGTTGGTGATGATGTAAAACCTGAAAATATTAATGCTAACTTTAAAAATGGTATTTTAACTTTAGAAGTGCCTAAAGTAGAAAATAAAGGTAAATTACCAGAAAAGAAATATATTGAAATTAAAGACTAATATATAAACTTTTAAATTAACATGCAAAAAAACTGCATGTTTTTTATTTGCAAACTTATTTGAAAAATTCTATTGACATTATTAGGCTAAAATGTTATTATACAAGGCAACTGAGGGGGGTAAATTTATGGAAAGTAATATAGTTGGTGAACAACAAAAAGGATTAGAAGAAGAGAAAAAAGATAAAATCGATGGTAGTATTAATCATTTTGATAGGTTAAACTTACTTCCATCAACTAATTTAATGTATGTGAAATATGCTTTTTTAAACAAATTGTCGATGGAAGCCAATGAAAAATTAACCATGTTTTCTATTGAAGATATGGATGTTACTATTAAAGGTTATTTAGCGTTAAGCAATAAGGAAAAGGCTGAAAAATATATTAAAAATTTAGAAGCATATAATCAAAAAAAAATAGATGACGCAAAAATCATGTATGCCCAAAAACTGGCTGCTAAAAAACATTCTGCTCAATATCATTATTATGTAACAAAAAGTCAGATTGAGTGGCTAATAGAGGTTGGAAAGACCAAATATAGTATTAACTATGAAGTAGATTTTTCGAATGTTGACAACGAAGCTTTTCTCCAATTATTAAGAAATATATATGATTCCTTATCCCGCAAAAAGCAAGATTATTTGATTAATGGTAATTCTGATGAAAAATTTGTAAGTTCATTAAAAGAAGTAATCGATAACTTAAAAGATATTATTGATACTTGTAAGGTCGATAATTTTAAGAAAGAAACCTCGCTAATTAAAAAGATTTATTAAAAATAAGAAAAGAAAGAAGATAATAATATGTATCCATTTGATTTTACAGAGTCAAAAAATTATTGGCAAGTTTTAGGCTTACCAATTGTCGATGCAAACAGTCGTATCTCTAATGATATGAGTATGCGTCAAATTAAAAGTCAATTTATTTGGAAATTAGATTATAATAAAGAAAGAATTGAAAAAATAAATAGGCTAGTTGCTAATGATAAAATTGAATTAAATCCTGATTTTAGTAAAGGATTGGAATTGCATTTAATTAGCATTTTAGATGTTATAAATGCTTATTTAATTTTTAGAGAACCTATTTTATTTTATAAATATAATTGTTTACTAAATGAAGAAGATGCCTATTTTACTACTGATCCCTATTGTGGAT
>CAKORQ010000062.1 GCA_934101445.1 uncultured Bacilli bacterium
TCGCTAACCTGACTATCATTATCGTCATCATTTGCGCTGTCGCTGTTAGAATCAGTGCTTTGATTTAGATTATTATTTTGACTATTACCACTGTTTGTGCTATCAGATATATTTGAAGAATTATCTTTAACATAGTTATTTGAGTTATTAGTATTGTTCAAATCGTTACTAAGTCTTGTTGATATTTTATAGACATAAAAAACAGAAACAAACAAAAACGATAGGATAACGGCCATACATATTAAAAGGGTATTTAAACTCCAACCTTTGTTATTTAATTTCACGGTCTTTCACCTCGAGATAGATTATATATCAATACTTCTTTTTAAGCAAGAAAAAACTGCAGGTTGCCCTACAGTCTCAATTTATCTTTGGTTATAAATTAGCAGTTAACTAATTCAACAGTAGCACCAGCTTCTTCAAGTTGTGCTTTAACTTTTTCAGCTTCTTCAGCAGGAAGGTTTTCTTTAACATTTCCACCGTTATCAGCAAGAGCCTTAGCCTCAACTAGTCCTAGACCAGTTAATTCTTTAAGAATTTTGATAACAGCAATCTTAGTTGCACCAGCATCCTTTAATACTACATTTTTGTTTGCAGCAGCAGCGTTATCTTCGCCAGCAGCAGGAGCAGCAGCAACAGCAACAGCAGATGGATCTACTCCAAATTCTTCCTTCATTGCATCAACTAATTCTTTAACTTCAAGAATAGTCATTTCTTTTAAACCTTCGATAAATTCTTCTTTAGTAAATTTTGCCATTTTTATTTTCCTTTCTTAATAAACTATTTTTCTAATTGTTCTGAGTATAAGTTCAATGCGATAGATAAATCTCTAACATATTGAATCATACCACCAGCAAGTTGTGTTAACAATCCTTCACGAGATGGAATACTTGCATATTCATTAATCGTTTCAAGACTAGCAACATTACCACTAATGATACCAACTCTAATAGTGGCTTTTTCATGTTCTTTAGCAAATTTGCTTAGAACTTTGATAGGTTCTAGTAAAGTTTCACCAAATACAATTGCGTTAGGTCCTTCTAAGAATGCATCATCCATACCGATAGATAAGTCATTTAAAGCACGTCTAACTAATGTATTTTTATAAATTTTTACTTCGCCATTAGCATCTTTTAGATTTCTTCTTAATTCAGTAAATTCAGCAACTGTTAAACCTTGATAAGAGAATACAATTACAGACTCAGAAGCCTTAACTTTATCGCTTATTTCAGAAACAACTGCAGATTTTGCTTCAAGAATTTTTTTACTTGCCATAGTTTTTTGTCCTTTCTATAAATTTTATATAAAAAAGCTTTCCAATCAGGAAAGGTTAAAGAACTTTATCTTTATTTTCCCTCGGTAAGATTTATTTTTGCACTTACTGTCTTTGGTAATTAGGCTTTTTTAACTTATTTAATAAAATTAGATTCCAAATGAATTTTTATCTAATTTAATTCCAGGTCCCATTGTAGATGCTACAGAGATATTTTCAATGTAGTTTCCTTTAACAGTAGATGGTTTTGCCTTAACAATAGTATTAAATACATAAGTTAAGTTTTCTAGTAATTGTTCATCAGTAAATGAAACTTTACCAATAATAGTATGAACATTACCAAATGAATCAGTCTTATATGATACCATACCTTTTTTGATATCTTCAACTGCTTTTGCAGTATTCATTGTAACAGTACCAGTCTTAGGGTTTGGCATTAAACCTTTAGGTCCTAAAACACGACCAATTCTACCAAGTTGAGCCATCATGTCTGGTGTTGCAACGATAACATCAAAATCAAACCAATTTTCATTTTGAATTTTTTCAATCATATCAGTATCGCCAACATAGTCAGCACCAGCATTTTTAGCAGCGGTAGCAGCCTCACCCTTAGCAATAACTAAAACTTTTTTAGTTTTGCCAGTTCCGTTAGGAAGTACGAATGAGCCTCTTAATTGTTGATCTGCTTTTTTAGTATCTAAATTTAGTTTAATGGCAACTTCTACAGTACTATCGAATTTAGCAGTAGCAGTTTCTTTAACTAATTTAATTGCTTCTTCTTTAGTATATAATGTGTTTTTATCTACTTTTTTAGAAGCTTCCACATACTTTTTGCCTTTTTTCATACTTATTTCCTTTCTAATTGTGGTTTATTAGCGGAATTATTTTTTTAAATTTTGTAATTACTTTTCTTCTTCAGTTTCTTTTGATTTGTCGTTAATTACTTCAACTTCACCAACAGTTGCGTTTTTATTTGCTTCTTCAGCAGCCTCTAATTCAGCTTCACGTTTTGCAGCTTCAGCTTCCTCTAATGCAGCTTCTTTACCTTGTTCAGCTAGTTCTTTATCATTTAAGCCTTGAATAGCAACGCCCATGTTTCTAGCAGTACCTTCAACAATGTTCATTGCAGCCTCTAATGTATAGCAATTTAAATCAGGTAATTTAGTTTCAGCAATTTCTTTTAACTGGTCAACAGTTAAAGTTGCAACTACTTCGTTTGCTCCCTTAGTGCTACCTTTTTGAATTTTAGCAGCCTTCTTAATTAAGAATGGAGCTGGTGGAGTTTTTAACACAAAATCGAATGATCTATCATCATAAATTGTGATAACGCATGGAAGAACATCTCCCATTTTATCTCTAGATGCATCATTGAATTTTGAGCAAAAATCTTGTAAGTTAATTCCTGCTGGTCCTAACACAGTACCTACTGGAGGAGCTGGTGTTGCTTTGCCGGCTGGAATTTGTAATTTAATTCTTTTTACGATTTCTTTAGCCACGAAAAACACCTCCTATAAAATATTTTGTCGCGTAAGTGGTGTGGGCATTCCGCTCTCCCTTCCACTTAGTGGTTACATAAGCAAGTTGTAATAGTTAAAATGTAATAAATATATGTAATCGATAATGATACTACCATAGGAATAATAAAAAATCAAGTCAAAAATAACAATACTTGCTAATTTTTAGTATGGTAAAAAGGTTTGAAATTATATAAAATTTTAGATTATTAACTAAATAAAAACTATAGTTTGAATTTCTATGGTTTTCCCAGAAAATTCTACAACTATAGTTTAATTTTAATTTTATCAATTATATTTGACTAACTTGATTTAATTCAACTTCTACCGGCGTTTCTTGTCCGAATAAGTCGATTAAAACATTTAAACGACCGTTTTCTAAATCAAGAGTATCAACGCTACCGGACATTCCCTTAAATGGACCATCAACTATATTAACTTTAGCACCAACGGCTAAGTCTTTAGGAGTTTCTACCCTACTCATTCCCATATCTGCTAAAATACGATCAATTTCTTGAGGTAATAGCGGCGTTGGTTTAGCGCCCTTACCGCTAGAGCCAATGAACCCAGTAACTCCCGGCGTATTTCTAACGATATACCAAGATTCATCAGACATTTTCATCTCAACTAGAATATAACCAGGAAACATCTTTTTTTGTTTTTCTTTTTTAACACCATTTTTAACTTCAACTTCAGTTGTTTCCGGAATTACAATTCTAAAGATATTATCTTGTAATCCCATTGATTCTATTTTAGATTCTAATTTTTCCTTAACTTTATATTCGTGTCCACTATAGGTGTTAACAACATACCATTCCTTTTCCATTAGACTAATGCCCCCTTAATTAATGATAATATTAAATTTAAGATTGAGAAAAAACCAGCAAGAATTAAACAAAAGATGATTGT
Source organism: uncultured Bacilli bacterium (assembly GCA_934101445.1). GTDB lineage: Bacteria > Bacillota_I > Bacilli_A > RF39 > UBA660 > CAG-605. The sequence goes on from CAKORQ010000062.1 coordinate 3,697, forward strand.
TGCAAAAGTATACTTAAGTATATCTTTAAATTTAGGCCAACTTACTTTCTTTAACTCAGATTTTACCCCGCTTAAATATGATTCTTTATTACTATTTTTCTTTGTATCTTTTTTTGCCATTTATAGCACCTCTTATTTTTATAAAATAAAAACGCATATTGCTTGCGTATCACAATTAAAATATACTATAAGTCCTAAGAAAATGCAAGTGGTTTTGGTAATATTTTTTGGTTTTTTAGAGGGTTATTAATATTAGAAAAAAACAACGACTAATTGCCAAAAATAAATAGTCGTTGCATTCATGAAAATAATTTAATTATTAATATTTTATTTATTATCTTTTTGCAGAACATCAATGACATCTTTTATTTTTCTTCTAATACGTTGGGCAGTATTATCAATTTTTTTAGGAGATTCTTGTAAAATTGCTGCTATTTGTTTATAATCGTATTCTAATATCATTAAGTCAAACACTTTAGTCTCAAATGGCGATAATTTAGCCTCACAAGAATTTATAATAGCTTCTAAATTTTCTCTAGTAGCAATATTTATTAAAGGATTATTTTTATTATCATCGCTAATAATATCTATTAAGGTCGTATCATAATTTTCATAATCATAATCGATTGATAAGATATCCTTATTAAACTTTGATTTAACATTAGTTGAGGCTCGTAAAAGATTAGATAAGCGTCTTTTTACACACAAAGTTATGAATGTTGGTAATTGGGTTTCTTTATTATCGTTATATTTATCTAAAGCATCGGCAAATCCTAACATAGCCTCTTGATAAATATCTTTGTATTCGGTACCAGATTTAGCAATTATTTTGGCATATCTTTTCATTGCTTGTTCGATAATGTAATAATATTTTTTATATAATATATCCTTAGCATCCTCACTTTCTTCATTAACCATAAAAAGCAATTCTGCATCATTAGTATCTTTGTAAATTTTTCCCATTAACGAAACGCTATGTCATATATAAGGATGGCAGCCGCAACGGAAGCATTAAGACTATTGACATGTCCTTTCATAGGTAGGGATACTATTTCATCACAGTTTTCTCGAACTAAACGAGATAAGCCAAAGCCTTCACTGCCAACTATTAAAACCACCTTATCACTGTAATCACAGGTTTTGCTAGATACGCCATCAGCCTCGGCTCCATAAACAAAGAAGCCGTTATCTTTAAAATCGTTGATAGTTTTTACTAAATTATTAACGCGGGCTATATTAACATATTCTAAAGCACCTGTAGAAGTTTTCATAACGGTCTCATTAACATCAACGCTACGATCTTTGGGAATGATTATAGATTTAACGCCAGCGGCCTCACAAGTACGAATTATAGCACCAAAATTATGGGGGTCTTCTAAATGATCTAATACAACTACTAATTTTTCATTATACATTGCTTTATAATCGGTATAGTTGAAATCATCAACAATAGCCATAATTCCTTGATGGTTACCTTTAACCATTCTATCCATTGTTTCACGAGATACTGATTCAAATTGAATTTTGTTCTCGCGAATACTCTTCATTATTCTTTCATCCTTCATATTACTGGTCATATAAAGTTTTTTAATTCTTTTCGGATTTGCTAATACTTCATTTAAAACATTTTTACCATATACTTTCATTTTTAATAACCTCCTTCATTATTGCTTCGATTCTTTTTAAATCATTTTGATAATACAAATAGCCAATTAAACATTCAAGTCCTGTGGCAATACGATAAGTAACAATATCAGTGTGTTTGGCCTTACCACCATGGGCATTGCGGCCCCATTTTACAATTTCTTCTTCTTCCGGATTCAAAAATCCTTGGGTACTTAAGGCTTCATAGATTTTGCGTTGACTTTTAGCACTGACAAAGTTTAGGCTTCGATGTTGAATTTCTTTTAATTTACACATATTTTCTTCGACTAAAAATTTACGCACATAAAATTCATAAATACAGTCGCCTATGTAGGCATATACTAAAGGGCTTTTCATATTTCATCACGCTTCAAATATTAACACACTTTATTTAAAAAGTAAAACAAAAAAGCACATTTTAAGAAGTAATTTTTTTAGTTCTTTCTTCTTATTATATAGTGCTTTTATTCTTAATTTTTTTGTATTCTATTTTTATGTTAGATACTTAATTAGTTCCGTTTAAAGAAACAGCCACATTAAGAGCCGCTAGAGTTCCTTCAGACATAGCGGTTATTATTTGATAATAGTCTTTTTTGATATTATCACCAACCGCATATAAACCTGGTATTTCCGTTTCATATTTTTTATTTACTTTAATATAGCCTTCGTTATCAAAGATGGCAAAATCTTTAAGATAAGCAATATTTGGTTCATAACCAATATAAATGAATAAGCCTGATACTTCCAAGATTTCTTCCTTATTTTCTTTCTTAATAGTTAGATTAGATAATTTTTCTTTCCCATTTAAGGAAGTTACCGTGGTA
>CAKORQ010000063.1 GCA_934101445.1 uncultured Bacilli bacterium
ATCATGCTCTACTTTGGCTATTTTAATCATTTCCATACTAAAATCGGTTTTTAATTTATCCTGAATTTCTTTTTTAATGTTAGTCATTTTATCAATACTATCTACTCTTTTTAAGTATAACCACTCATATACTTGGAGGGCCTTAAACTTTTTTTCACCAATATTAACAAAATATTCTTCTAAATCACTTCTTTTTAAACCATATATATTTTTCATAATAATTCACTTCATTTCTTAAATGCTATTATACCTTAAAATAATATCCTTCTCAAGAAAAAAGGTTTCACTTAAGATGTATAATTACCTTTAAGTGAAACGTCGATTTATTAATTTGTACTGGATGTGTTTTCTACAGTTTCGGTAGTATTAGTAGTTGTATCGCTGGAAGCCTCAGAGGCACTGCTGGCCTGGTTAGTACCACCATTACAATCTCCGTCTTCACAAACTTCACCGTAAGTATAAATTTTTAAAGAAAGAGTTTTTCCTATTTCAGATTCAGGAGTATCTTCATCAATCCAAATCTTAATATTATGAGTATCGTATTTAGAAGGGGCTAAAGTTAGACCTTGTTTTAAAATAGTGCGACCAGCGCTATCTTTAGTTGTCATACTTCCCAGGGTAAAGGGAGTTCCACTATCTAAGGAAACTTTAATATAATTATAGTTTAATTTATTGGTACTAGTATCTTGGGGATTATCATATAAAGCAATGTAATAAGTAATTGGCAAGGTGCCGTTGTTGGCAACGGAGAAAGAATATCCTTTAGTAAGCAGGCCTTCATTATCATCAACTGGGGTATTATTATCCGAAATAACCGTACTGCCATTATAGGCCGAAAGTTGCATAATTAAACTACCTGACTGAACCGTTTGCTCTTCTGATTGATCAACTTTCATAAATAAAGCATAACTAACGCCTAAAATACCGACAACCATTACGCATACTGATAACGCAACTATTCGTGTTTGTTTTTTTATAATTTCAGTATAATTCATAATAAATCACAATCCCTTAACTCTATTTTTTCTTATAACTCAATTATAACTTATATTTTTAAAAATTACTACCATATTTTTTTATTTTATGCATTCTAAAGATGAAATTACTATTTTTAGATATTATTATTTATTATGCAGATTTTTAATAAATATATCCCCTATATAAATAAAGAAAATATTCTATAAACTTATTATGTTTTATAGATATATAGATTACTAAACTTAGATAAATTAAGCAAGTATAATTAATGAATGATAGGGTAAAAATGTTTTTGAATTTTAGATGTTAAAATTATAGGCTATATTATTAAGAACTATAGACATAAGATTATTGCTGTTTTTCGATAGAAGAAACTCATTTTCTGAGTGTTTAGGCATATTATACAAGATCCAAGAGTTTCTTCTTTTTTTATGTATTTTTCTAAAACATTTTTATACTATCAAAATTGTATCTAGACATGCTTATTAAAAAGTGATATCATGCGATTACAGCCAGTTAAGACTGGTAACTTAGTGGGGGATTTGGTTATGTTAAATAAAGACATGGAGTATAAAAAATATTTAGATAGTGTCTTTGAAAAGACTGATGAATATTATTATATAAATTTAGAAACGAAAGAGGTAGTACCTAGTTATATAAGTACCAATGGTATTGATGGTTGTTGCTTATACTCTATTTTTAAGAATAAGAGATTAATAAATATTCAAGGAGAACCAATTATAGAGGCCGAAGTTAATTCTGTTTATAATTCTTCTAGTGGTGTTTTTGCCTATAGTACCGGTTCTATAATTCATCTATTTAATGGAATAATTGGTAAAGAGATATATAGAAGTCCTAGTAGTGCAATAATTTTGACTAGTTATAAAGGTTATAATCTCTTAGAAATTTCTACTGGCGATTCTTCAGTTTATGAATATGCTCTTATTAATCCATTGGGAGAAAAAGTCTTTAGTACAAAACGTACAGATGATGTAAGATTTAAGTTAGTCGAACAAGAAGACCTTTTAAAGCTTCACAGTGATTACAGTCTCCTACTTCTTTATGTAGATAAGATTATTTTACCAGAGGGAAAACTAAGAAATGATAGTCCCATTCGTTCAATTAAGTCTTATTATTGTACACCAGAAATAGTAAATTTATTAAATTGCTTTCAAATACCTAAAGATATTCAAAAGCAAATAATTTTTATATCACGGAGGTTAGAGTCAAACATTCGGATTAGATATAATGCTAGTTTTTTAGAAATTTTTTATGAAGATATATGTGGGAAAAGGGCGCTTGTCGCCGCTCGTAATGGTAAAATATTATATAATGATTCAGCCGATTATATCTTTATAAAAAGAGTAGAAACCATTTTTAATGATGAAACTATAATGATTCCTAGCAGCCTTGATAAGAAAAATGATTTAGTTTATTATGACAAAGAAGGCCATGAATTAAGTCGTTTTATCAATGTTGAAGGTTTTGTTAAGGTTGATAAAATTATGACTAATCTTTATAAGTTAGGCAAATTAACTGAGCTTCGTCAAGATTATACTCATACAGGATCTCGTGGTTTTCTCCATTTTAAAATAAATGATAAATTTTATCGTACCGAAAGTTACTATTCTTGTGGTCGTCTAAAAATTATGGATGAAACTACTTCCCTACTTGGTTATCTTGATGAATTTGGCAATATTTTAATAGAGCCTCAATATAATTCTGCCTCTGATTTTTATTATGGTACGGCTGAAGTAATGACTTCATTTACAGAATATAAAAGTGTAATAAGTACAAATGGTGAATCTTTATCATATTCAGATGAGGAACAACGCAAAAAATTTAATAACCATTATAGAGGTTTCTTTGAAAAAATTTATAACCTGCCAGTATCACAGCAGTTAGCATATCTTTTCTACCAAGAAACTGAAAATTTTTTAGGCGGCAGCGTTTACTATTATTATGATATTAAAACGGGCGAATTAAAGCAAATATGAACCCGTAAGACAGTATCAAAATTACTTAATTTATATTCATTATGGAATATTTTCTAAGGCTGGTTATTATGCTTTGGATAAAAGAACAGACAAGAAAACATTTTTAGGATATCTTGATAGTCAGATTTATTTTGGCGATGATTACTTTGTAGTTAATGATACTACTTATTATCCTTTAGATGAACTTATTAACTTAGGACATTTTAGTTTACTTTATCGAAGACTTAAAGATGGTATTAAATTATTAAGTCAAAAAGAATATTTAAGAAGCCAAAAATTGGGCCAATTAAAAGAAAAATTAGACGAGAAATCACCAAAAGAAATGAATGCTGAACTTGAAAAAGAAAGAGCTGAACTTTTAAGAAGAAAAAAAGAATATATGAAATTAGAAGAAGAAAAAGCACTACTTCAAGACAAGATAAAAGAACTTGAGGCTCGGCAAAGGAAACTACATATTAAGCATACCTTGCCGATTCCTGCTGATTTCTTTCTTCTGGCTAGTGATTTTAAATATATTAATCCCCGTTACTTAAAAGATTTAAGAGATTATGATTTAATGATGGCTGATTTTACCGATTGTATGTTAAGAAATACTAATCTAAGTGGTACGAATGCCGTAATTGATCCACAAAAAGTTTACGAAAAAGATTTAAGCAATAGCAATTTATCGGAAGTAACTTTGATTAATTATGATTTTCAGGGTGTTAGAATAGAAAATACCATCTTTACTGATGATTTTGCCGAGGTTTACCAAGGTGATGTGATAAAATTAAGAAGAACATTAAAGAAATAGAGGTTCTTATGGAAATAGAAATTGAACGATTAGATGATTTGGGACGAGGAATATGTTATGTTAATAATAAAATAATTTTTATCCCTAATTATTTAGTTGGTAATCTATTAAGTAAACTTCTTGCGTAACTGGTCATAGACAAAAATTATAGAAACAGCATATCTGTAAAAATCGGTTATAAAATGTATCTACTTTATTTCTATACTTTTCGTCAATAATTTTGAAAATTTGTTTTATCCTTAACCGAAAATTGCTTGCAAATTAACTTATAAATGTTATACTAAATATTGAAATCCTTTAGGATTTAGGAAGGAAATGAAATTTTATGGAATTAAAAGGAAGTCAAACTGAGAAAAATTTACTTGCCGCATTTGCTGGAGAATCACAAGCAAGAAATAAATATACTTTCTATGCTTCTAAGGATAGAAAAGATGGTTATGAACAATATGCAGAGATTTTTGAAGAAACTGCTAATAATGAAAAAGAACATGCTAAATTGTGGTTTAAAGAATTGCATGATGGCAAGATTCCTACTACATTAGAAAATTTAGAAGATGCCGCTAATGGCGAAAATTACGAATGGACTGATATGTACCAAGAATTTGCTAAAACAGCTCGTGAAGAAGGTTTCGAAGAATTAGCTAAAAAATTTGAGGCTGTTGGGGAAATTGAACGTCATCATGAAGAAAGATATCGTAAGCTTATTAGTAATATCGAAGGTGGAGTAGTTTTCTCAAGTGATGATGATAGAATTTGGCAATGTCGTAACTGTGGTCATATTGTTATTGGTAAATATGCACCAGAAGTTTGCCCAGTATGCAATCATCCGCAAAGTTTCTTTGAAATTAAAAAAGAAAATTACTAAAATCTTAAATTTAACAGGGTTAGCCCTGTTTTTTTTATTTATAATTTATATCTTTAAAACATAAAATAACTTGGAGGATATAAATGAATAAAAAATATAATTTTTATAATGTATTATTTATATTTATTTTAGGAACGTTACTACATTTTACTTATAATTGGTCAAATAATAATTTTATTGTTGGTCTTTTTAGTTCTACTAACGAATCTATTTTTTCACATGCTAAATTACTTATTTTACCTACTTTTATTTTCTATATATTATTTTATAAAGAGAATAAAGTTATATTAAATAAAAATAAGTTTTTTAGTAGTATGATTATCCAATTAATAAGCAGTATCTTAAGTATGATTTTAATTTACTATACAGCAAGATTTGGATTTAATATAGAAAGTCTTTGGTTTGATATATTCTTATTTTTCTTAAGTATTGTTATTGGTTTAACTTTGAGTATTCATTATTATAAATATAGTAAAAAAAGTATTAATTATAAAATATGGAGTTTGATTATTATTGGTTTAATGATTATTTTTACAATCAATCCTTTAAATTTTCCATTTTTTATATTTAAAAAAACTAGGTTACCCTAGTCTCAGACTGTTGACAAATTAAATTTTGTTAATGGTCTTCTTTTTAAATCAAAAAATAGTGTATAATAATTTTGTAAGGTAGCTTATGTATTCCAATTTTGCGCTTACTAGCCTTACTTTTTTTTATGCTTTTTTGTTATAATATTATTGGAATATACGAGAAAGTAAGTGATATTATGGCATGCCCAAACAAAATTTTAAAAACGATTGTATAATTTTTAATACATTAAATGATTTAGTACCTCAAGACCATTTGGTAAAAAAATTGGATAACTCTATAGATTTTATTTTTATTGAAGATTTAGTAAAAGAATTATATAGTCCATTTGGAAGACCAAGCATTCCTCCTGTGGTACTTTTTAAGTTGATTTTTATTAACATAATATTTTGTATAAATTTAATGAGAAGAACTTGCGAAGAATGCAAAGTAAATATTGCCTATTGCTGGTTTTTAGGTTTATCTATGTACGATGAAATTCCTAACTATTCTACCTGGAGCCAAAACTACATAAGAAGATATAAAGAAAGTAATGTTTTTGATAAAATTTTCGAGACCATTTTAAATCAAGCCATAAAATATAAATTTATAGATTGTGAAACAGTATTTGGAGATGGTACTCATCAAAAAGCCAATGCCAATAAAAATAAACATCAAGATGTTGAAGTAGAGATAACTAAAAAAGTATATGAAGATAAATTGCTAGAAGAGATAAATGAAGATAGAATAAAACATGGAAAAAAGCCAATTGAAGATATAACTAAAAAAGGAGTTATGTTTGATGAAGAAACTGGTGAATTAAAAGAAAATATTGAAACAAAGCATATTAAAGAAAGTTTAACTGACCCAGAAAGTGGTTGCTTTCATAAAGG
>CAKORQ010000064.1 GCA_934101445.1 uncultured Bacilli bacterium
AGCCCCAGTAGTTATCTTGGTCTTGTAAAAAAATTACCGACTATAAATTATGGTAATCGCTTACTTATCCTCGATAACATTCAGGACCCTGGTAATCTGGGAACTATTATTCGTAGTGCCGTTGCTTTTAATGTCGATGCCCTTATATTAGGTAATGACTGTGTTGATTTATATAATGATAAAACCATTCGCTCTAGTGAGGGTATGCTTTTTAAACTAAATATTTTAAGAGAAGACCTAAATACTTTTTTAAAGGACTTAAATAATAATAATTACACAATTTATGGAACCAATGTTGTTAATGGTCATATTCTAGGCGACATTAAATTTCCAAAAAAATATGCTATCGTTATTGGTAACGAAGGAAATGGTATGAAAACTAATCTGAAAAATCTGGTCGACCAAAATATTTATATTCCCATGTCACCACAAGCTGAAAGTTTAAATGCTGGGATTGCTGCTTCAATAATAATGTATGAAATGAGTAAAAATGACTATGAATGATTATGTATGCGTGGGAAAAATTGTTAATACACACGGTATTAAAGGGGAACTAAGAATCTTAAGTGATTTTGAATTAAAAACCAAAGTGTTTAAAAAAGATGTTAATCTTTATGTCGGCCCGGAAAAACAAGAATTTACTATAACCACATATCGTCATCATAAAATGTTTGATATGGTAACATTTAAAGGTATAACCAATATTAATGAAGTGCTTTCCTTAAAAGGTCTTTTAGTCTATGTTAAAAGAGAGACCTTAAATTTAGATAACGACTCTTATATCTTAAGCGACTTAATAGGACTTGATGTCTATGATAAAGATAAGAAAATTGGTACTGTAAAAGACTATTACTTAGATAATGGTAATACCTTATTAGATGTCTTGGGGAAAAAAGAATTTTATATACCTTTAAAATCCCATTATATAAAAAGGGTAAATCTTCAAGATAAAAAAATAATAACCGAAGGGGGAAGTGAACTAATCTTATGACAATTGATATTTTAACCTTATTTCCTGATATGATAAAGGGATTCCTTAATGAATCCATTATTAAACGCAGTATTAATAAAGGTTTAGTAACTATAAATATCCATGATTTTCGTAAATACTCCTTGCGAAGTAATAATCAAGTCGATGATACCCCGTATGGTGGTGGGGCGGGAATGGTTTTACAATGTGAACCAATTTTCCGTTGCCTTGATGAAATAAAAACACCCGACTCCTATGTTATCCTAGTAACCCCCGATGGTAAAACCTATAACCAAAGTATGGCTAAGTCCTTAAAGAAAAGCAAACACTTAATTATCATTTGTGGTCATTATGAGGGCTTTGATGATCGCATTAGAACTCTTGCTGATGCTGAGATTAGCATTGGCGATTACATTTTAACCGGTGGTGAACTGGCAGCCTGTGTTATTACCGATTCCGTTGTTCGACTACTAGAAGGAGCAATAAATAATGATTCTTTAAGTAGTGAATCCTTTGAGGATAATCTCCTAGACTATCCAACCTATACTAAACCCGCCGAGTTTAGAGGTATGAAAGTACCAGATGTGCTTTTAAGTGGTAATCATGCCGAGATAGATAAATGGCGCAATAATATGCGAATTAAAAAAACACAAGAATTAAGACCTGATTTATTAAATAAAAATAACAATAATTAAAATATTATAGAAAGGGTAAATCTTAAGATAATTAGAAATTTTAAGATATAAAAGTATTATGGCCTATGTCCTAAAGAAAAATGATGGTAAATTATCCCTTTATAGTACCCCTGATCTTGAAGGGTATAAATTTAATCCTAAAAAAGAAAAGACTCTTATTAGTGTTAATAAAGTAGTGGTAGTAAATCCAACTTTAGTTGATAATATCTTGTCAATAAAATTTCAAGATAAATTTAAAGCCCTTTTAAAATATGCTCAATATGTTGTTAATGATGAAGATGCCTCTAGTACAGATACCGCTATTGTTTTAGACGAAGTTGCAATGTTAAAAAGTATTCTTCTTAATCGTTATCAAAAGTTTTTAAGTAAAGAAAAAGAAATGTTATTTTTAGAAAAATTAAGAATAATAGAGAATCAAATTCGGAGTAAAGATATTGCCATTAAGATGAGTTCGTTTAGAAGTGAAACTGAGACGATGAGAAGTGGTAAATCTAGATAATGTATGTTACTTATTTCCCACCCACCCCAAAAGTATTATTTATTAATAAAGTAAAATTCCAAATTTAATGATAAAATCAAAAAAATCATTAAATTTGGAATTTTTTCTGATGATGTTTTTAAAGCAGAAGTTGTCTACAATAATGATATTGAACTTAATGTTGATAATAATATTTATTTAAATTACAATGAGAAAAAAATTATATGAATTTATCAAGAATAATAACCGTGTAATCAGAAAAGATATTATGATTTTATGCATCCGATTTTAAGTTTAAATGATGAAAGAAAATTTGCTAATCGAGTTAGGTATTTAATTACTAAACTAAGAAATGAAAGGTTAATAGAAAACATTGGTTCTAACAAAAACTCTATTTAGAAATAATATAATAATGTGCAGTAATTTATTAAAAACCAATATACATTGAATCTGCAGTAAACTGTAGTAAATCTGAAATAATATTTTGTTTGAATACACTTTCAAGTTATAGTGAAATAAGGCTATCAAACTTGAAAATTTTATTTTGAAAAAATAGCCTATCAGAATAAAAATAATCTTAAAATCCAGCGGTATTAATTGTAAATTTGCAAAAAATCTACAAAAATATTAAAAATAATTTTAAAAATCAACTATTATTTAAAAACAAAAATGTAGTTGATTTTTTTCTCAAATAAAAAAATAATTACAACTACTTGCGTATAAAATAAAAAAATTATATAATACTCTTATAAGATAGGAGGAATAATAATATATGAAAGAAGCAACTGGTGAATTAAATATGACTGTTGTAACAGTAGTAGCAATTGCTGCAGTAGCTGCATTCTTCTATGCGTTCATTTGGCCAGCTATTAAAACAAATATTTTAAATAGTACAAAATGTTCTTCAGCAATTAATTGTAATTGCTCTGGAAATACATGTAAATGTGATTATCAAGCAGATCCAACATCTGATACAGTAGAAATGTGATCCTGCCAATTGTACCGAAACAAATGGTACAAGGGTTTGTACAAACTGTTCATGGACAGATAAAGATGGAAATGAAGTAACAGGAAAAACTTGTAGATATAACAGTGCAACCGGAAACAATCAATAAAATAGGAGAATAAAAAGATGAAAGAAGCCAGTGGTGAACTAAATTTAACTGTAGTAGTAGTTATGGCCGTAGCAGCACTTATGGCTTTTTTCTATACCTTGATATGGCCTACTATAAAAAATAATATGACCGCTAATACTAAATGTCAGGCTGCCGTCTGTAAAAAATGCGAAAACCCAGATGGCTGTACTACGGTCGACTGTACTTATACAGATAAACGAGGCAATAAAACTAATATGCAATGTGTTTGGAAGGGATAAAAGAATATGAGGGAATCTATTGGAATTTTAAGTTTAACTAATATTGTAATATTTTTTATTTTAGTGTTTACAGGTTATTTATGCATTACTTTAAATCAAACCAAAGCATATAACGTCAAAAACCAAGTCATAAGTATTATTCAAAAAAATGGTGGCATTAATCAAGAGGCCGTTACCGAAATTCAAGAATACATGAGTGAAGTAGGTTACCGTTCAACTGGTAAATGTGATAGTGAAGATATCTCATCAGTAACTAATTATGCTATAACTCAAAGAGAAGGATTACAAATTAATGGTCAACAAGGAATGATTTGCATTGCTAGACATAATATTAATGATAACTTGCCTGATGCTACAGGTCAATTTCCTAAAGCCGCTTATTATGATATAAAAGTATTCTTTGCTCTTGATATGCCCATTATTAACAACGTATTTAACTTTAATTTAAAGGGGAGTACTAGAATGGTTTATTGTCCTAAAGAATATGGGGGCGATTGTTAATGAAAGAATCATTTGGAGCAACTTGGGAATTTCAAATTATCATCATTTTTATTTTAATATTTGTCTCTTACTTAACTGTCTCAGTAAGTTATTATAAAGTGTTTAAGGCCAAAAATGATATTATAAGCATTATTGAAAGAAAAGAAGGACTTACTGAAGGACCAAATGGCGCTATCGGGGTAATAAATAACTATTTAAAAGCCAACAGCTACAACGCTAAAGGTCATTGCCCTGCTGGAAGTTTCGGTGCCAATACTCTTGATCGTACCGATGCCTCAGGGTTTAATTACGTTGATACAGATAATAAAAATAAATATTATTATTGTGTAGAAAAAGTAACTAATTATTATGAGGAAAATTTAGGACGTAGTTACTATAATATCAATCTCTTCTTTTCATTGAATTTGCCTGTCATTGGGGATATAATAGACTTTGGTGCTAATGGTACAACTATCGAAATGGATGCCACTTATGATTGTAATAGCACTAGATGTTTATTTAATTCAAGATAAATTTAAAAGAAAGGATAAAATTTATGAATGTCATAATTTCTAATCGCTATAGTGAAATGTTAACTAACTTACCTATAGATATAATAAAAAATGTACGTGGTGAATATGATGCCGATGTTATCGTTAGTAACTTTCAAAACTTCTTCTTTAATAAGATGATACTCGATATAACGGCTGTAAAAAACTATAAAGATATTAATAATATTCAAAAATTATCTTTTGGTTTAGATATGAACAAAGTTATATTACTTCTTGATGATTCCAAAGAAGTTAACTCGCCCACATATCTTTCAGAATTAGTTTCGATGGGAATATATAATTTTACCCGAAATATTGATTCAGTAATGTATTTAATAGATAACCCTAATACCTATAAAGATGTTGCTAGGTATCATATGTTAGGAGGTAATCCTAATGCTGATATGAATGTGAATTTAGAACCGGGTAATATTAATTCTAACTTTTTAAATAATTCTATTAATCATATATTTATGGGAAGTAGAGTAATAGCCATTAAAAACTTAACTGAACATGCCGGGGCTACTACCTTAACTTATATGTTAAAAAAACAATTAGAAAATAATTATAAAACTTTAGCTATCGAAGTTGATAAAAATGATTTTATGTATTTTAATGATCAAGATATGCGTAGTATAACTACTAGTGAATTAGATTCTGTTATTAAGAATCCTAATAATACTTATGATATTATTTTAGTTGATATAAATGAATCACCTAAAGTAGCATCAATTAGTGAAGTATTACATTTAATTGAACCTAGTACTATTAAGTTAAATAAATTAATTAGAGCCGATAGAATGGTTCTAACGAAGATGAAAAATTATAAAATAGTATTAAATAAATGCTTATTATCAGATAAAGATATAAAAGATTTTGAATATGAATCCCGTTGTAAAGTATTTGAATCTATTCCTCCTTTAGATGATAAGAAAGAAAGAAATCCTATTCTTAATAACTTATTATATAAAATGGGCTTTGATAAACAAACCCCAACCAGTGGGGCTAAAAAGCCAGTTGGTAAGTTATTTGGCATTGTTAAAGACGAGTAATTTCCTTGACAATGTATATATTTTATTGTAATATTTATTTAGAGAAATGAGGAGATGTTTTTATGAATCCAGGTTCTGTATGTTCAAATCTAGCACCATTCCTTCAAATAGTAGGGTACGTAGTTACAATTTTTAAAATTGTAATTCCAATATTATTGATAATTTTTGGTATGTTAGATGTAGGAAAGGCAGTAATAGCAAGTAAACCCGATGAAGTTACAAAGAGTATAAAAGGTTTTGCAATGCGTTGTATTGCTGGTATCTTAGTATTCTTCCTTCCATCAATCGTTGCTGTTTTACTAGATGCTGTTGCCCAAACTAATGGTTCTGATGTAACTGATACTAAAGATGCTAATGCATGGAGATGCTGTTGGGATTATGTCTTAGGCGGCAAAGGTACAAGCAAA
>CAKORQ010000065.1 GCA_934101445.1 uncultured Bacilli bacterium
CCCTTAGGAGGTAGTAGAGTAAACAAATACAAATTAATAAGAAATATCTTAGTTGTTTGGACTTTAACCGGCCTATGGCATGGAGCTGCTTGGAATTTCATAATTTGGGGACTTTATTTTGGCATTATTTTATTAATTGAAAAACTAGTTTTAAAAAAATATTTAGATAAGATGCCTAATATTTTAAAACATCTTTATGTTTTATTAATTGTAGGTTTAAGCTTTGTTATTTTTGGGGCTGATAATATGACTAGAGCATTTGATATTCTAAAGAATATAGGGGGCTTAAATGGTTTACCATTTTATAATAAGATAACCGGCTATTATTTAAGAAACTATATAATAATTATTATATTAGGTATTTTATTTAGTACCCCAATTATAAAAAATATTATAGAAAGATTAAAAAAGAAAGATAGTATTAAAAAAATTATTAATTTAGGAGAAATAGTCTTAATATTAATTATTTTCTTATTAGTGACATCTAGTTTAATTGATAATTCTTATAATCCTTTTCTTTATTTTCGCTTTTGAGGTTAATTATGCAAGATAATTTAAAAAACAAAGTAGTAGTTATTTTATTTGGAATTATTATTTATGGTTTCTTTTTTCTAAACTTAGTAGCACCCGATAAGAAATCATCAGTTTCCGAAAGAAGAAAATTAGAACAATTTCCCAAAGTGTCTTTAAAGGCAATTGTTAGTGGGGATTTCTTTAAAAAATTTGATAGTTATAGTATGGATCAATTTTATCAAAGAGAGAAGTTTAGAAAATTAAAGATTAAAACGGATATGGTAGTATTAGGTAATTATAATAATATGCAAATAGATAAAGATTATATTTATGAAGCCTTATATCCTCTTAATGAAAACTCTGTTAATAACTTAGTTAGTAAAATTAATAATATAATAGATTCATATCTTGATGATACTAATAAAATATATTATTCTTTAATTCCTGATAAAGGGTATTATATTAATAATTCTTTAAAATTAGATTATCCTAAGTTAGTTTCTTTATATAAGAGTGTTAAAGGTAATTATATAGATTTATTTAATATTTTAAGTTTAGATGATTATTATAAAAGTGATACCCATTGGAAAGAAGAAAATCTATTAAAAGTAGCAAAAGAATTAGCAAGGAAAATGAATTTTACTTTTGATGATAATATTAGTTTTAAAGATGTAGTAGGTTTTAATGGGGTATATGGTAGTAGATTAGTGTTAGATAAAGATTTAGATAAGATTGCAGTCGCAGAAAGTACTTTTATCGATAATGCTGTAGTTTATGATTTAACTAGTAATAAAAAAATAGATGTTTATAATTATGATAAAATTAATTCTTTAGATAAATATGATATATATTTAAATGGCGCTAGTTGGTTATTAAAGATAGATAATTTATTAGAAAATAATGGAAAAAGACTTATTATATTTAGAGATTCTTATACTAGTAGTTTAGCCCCTTTATTAATTAGTGGTTATAAAGAAATTATTTTAGTAGATACTAGGTATATTTCGCCTAAGATTTTAAATAATTATATTAATTTTAAAGATGCCGATATATTATTTTTATACGGAGCAATTATGGCTAATAATAGTTATACGATAAGATAAATGTAGTAGTTATTTGTTATATTAATTCATAAAATACTTTAGGAGGTATTTTTATGAATAAGGGAGTAGTAAGTGGTTGTTGTCTAGATATCGATAGATTACTTGCTTTAGCAAGAACTACTGGTCCCACGGGACCAACGGGTCCTAGTGGAGGACCTACAGGACCAATAGGACCACAAGGTATTCAGGGACCGACCGGACCAACCGGACCAACTGGTCCAACAGGTCCACAAGGAGTAGCCGGACCTCAAGGAATTCAAGGTTTACAAGGGCCAACTGGTCCAACGGGACCACAAGGTGAAGCAGGACCTCAAGGAATTCAAGGTATACAAGGACCAACCGGCCCAACAGGTCCACAAGGTGAGGCTGGAGCCCAAGGAATCCAAGGTTTACAAGGACCAACAGGTCCAACAGGTCCTCAAGGTGAAGCAGGAGCCCAAGGAATTCAGGGTTTACAAGGACCGACTGGTCCAACAGGTCCACAAGGTGAGGCAGGTGCTCAAGGAATCCAAGGCTTACAAGGACCAACGGGGCCAACGGGACCTCAAGGTGAAGCCGGAGCCCAAGGAATCCAAGGTTTACAAGGACCAACAGGTCCAACGGGACCACAAGGTGAGGCAGGTGCTCAAGGAATTCAAGGTTTACAAGGACCGACAGGTCCAACTGGACCTCAAGGTGAGGCCGGAGCTCAAGGTGCCGCAGGCGAGACTCCAAGTTTATCAATTGGAACTGTATCTAGTGGGGAAAGTGCCTCAGCAACTATTACTGGTGCTGCACCAAATTATGTTTTAAATTTAGTATTACCAATTGGACCAACGGGTCCAACCGGACCAACCGGACCACAAGGAGCCGCTGGTTAATAAGAAAACTATCCTATTTATTTAGGGTAGTTTTTATACGTTATTGACTTTTAAATGAGATTCGTCTATCCTTAAAATAGAGGAAGAGTTATGGAAGATATATGTAATTTTACAAAAGACCAAGTAGAAAAATGGATAGATAAGGATATTAAATCTTCTTTTTATGAATTAGCCAAAGATAGTTATACTAAAGATGAACTTAATGCCATATTAGATAATGGAAAAATAGGTGATAAGTTTTTAAAATCCCGTTATCATTGTGTTGATAGTCCAAAAATTGAAGCAGAAAGAAGAATTTCAATGGCCTACTTATTAATTAATGATAGAGATACATATGAATATCTTAAAGAAAATCATATTAATATTTTCCACGGTACTAACGCTAATGCTATCCCAGGTATAGCAAAGTATGGTTTAAGAAGCGCTAGTAAAATAAAAGAAGCAAACGAAAAAATTTTATCGGGGGAGGCATCTACACGCATTAACGGCGAGCGGGATTTTATAAGTGTTACTGATGTTTTAGAAGTGGCTTGGGATTATATGCAAATAGATACAGGGGCTTTTCCCATTATTGTAGGAACAACCGAGGAAGAAATGAGAAAAAATGATGTATGGACGTGTAATGTAGACTCTGATGTATCAGAAATTGGCATAGAAAATCAATTACCGTTAAATCCTTATTTAGTAACACTAATATTAATGTTTTAGGTATTTCCAATATAAATGAAAGATATTTTTGGCTTGATCCTTTTTTAGGATATCAATTTGTTAGTGAAAAGTATGAAGCCTATAAAGAAAATAAGATAACAGAACCTATTTATAAAATAAACAACAAAGAATTAATCCAAAATGCTTGTTTAAGAGTTAAAAGTAAAATGCAAAAAATGTATAACTGGATAACAATGGTAAAAGAAAGAGAAGAAGTTAAAAATGACAGTAAAAGATTATGATTTAGCCAAAGAAGTTTTAATGATTTTACCTTATATAGATAAAGAATATTTAATAAAAATACCACAAGATTTTATAAATAATCTAGTTGATTTAGCATCCCTTAGTAATAAAGATTTTACTTTTGAAAAAGGTAAAAATTTTAAAGAAATGGCTATATCTAATGAATGTAAAGATTTTTTAGCAATGCTTGTATTTAACGAGAGTAATATAGACCAAAGAAAAAATTTACTTAATATTTGGAATTATAATGAAATTAATAATAATTAAGGTTTCTAATAACCTAGAATTGTATATAAACTTTTTACTAGATTATTAAAAAATCTTTTTATTTACGATTGAACTTAGCATTAAATTTGTCAATTTGACTTAAACTACTCTTAGAATTACTTAGAATAAGTGATGGTTCTTGGGGAGCCTTTTTAGCCAAATTGGGGCTATATTCATAGTTAACGATAGAATTTTCTATTTTTCGATTATTATTAATATCATAATGAATCTCACTAACTTCAGCCATATCTAAATCAACAAGAATTTGTTTAATACTAACATGAGTTATAATACCTTGGCTAAAATTAAAGTTTAATTCTAAAATAGAAGGTGTATCACACAGAATATTAGAAATGGTTGGAATATCAATATTAAGTATTCCATTATTAATCGTTGTTTTATAGTGATGGAAGTGTCCGCTTAAAATAATGCTGGCATTATTACTTAAAAAGATCCTGATTGAGTAACGTGATGAAGTACTATTTTATCATTTTTTAAACATATGGTTTGCGATGTGAAATTTTTTAAAACAAAATCTTGACGAAAACTAGCAATAATATTTCTTAAATCAATTCCTTTATTTAAGGCCGATAGGTCGTGGTCGCCACCTACTGCATAAGTAATTATACTTTTGTCGAAAGGATAATTTTTTAAAAAATACTCGATTTGTTCGTAAGGCTCGTCAATAATCTTTTCGCCTTTAGAGAAAGTACCATCAATGATATCGCCACCACAGAAAATAGTATGAATGGAATTTTTAGCACAATAATTGAAAACCATATCTAAAATTTCTGGATACTGTTTAATATTACCGTAGTGAATATCTGAAATAGCGACGGCTTTAAGGCTATAAGATCCTGGCTTGGTAAATAAAATAATATCCTTATCATTATTAAAGTCATTAATATCTTTTAAATTACAAAGTTGACTATAAAGAATATCACCAGTGTCATAATATGCTTTTTTTAAAAGTATGCCCTTATTTTGTAAGACTGTTAAATAGCTATATAATTGTTTATTAGATATATTTAGTTCTTCACAAATCTCATTACAAGTTTTCCTTTGTTTAATTAAATTTATAAGTAGTTTAGTTTTAGGATTCATAATATTTCTTCTTTCTAATGAGTATTAGTATGTTATCATAGGACTAGTAAAAATACAATTAGTTTTATCAGAAATTAGGTCTAGTAACAGTAAGTAATTATTTAAATATCATTTAATTCTTTTTTAATCTTATTATTAATATAATTAATAGGTGATAATATTTGAAAATATGTGTATATGCTATTTGTAAGAATGAAGAAAAGTTTATAAAAAGATGGTATGATTCGGTAAAGAGAGCAGATGGAATATATGTTTTAGATACTGGTTCTACTGATAACTCTGTTAATTTATTAAAGTCTTTAGGAGTTACAGTTAAACAAGAAATAATAAAACCATGGCGTTTTGATGTAGCCCGCAATAAATCTTTAGAAATGATACCTGATGATTATGATGTCTGTGTTTGTCTAGATTTAGATGAAGTTTTAGTAAGTGGTTGGTATGAGGCTGTACAAGCCCTTTGGAAGGATGGCTTAACGAGAATTAGATATGTTTATAACTGGTCATTAGATAAAAATAATAGTCCCATAATAAGTTTTTATGGCGAAAAAATTCATGCGAGAAAAGGTTTTACTTGGGTTAATCCGGTTCATGAAATATTAAAATATAAGGGGGAAGAAAAATATTTATATACTGAAAAAATAATAGTTAATCATTATCCTGATAGTACGAAAAGCCGAAGTTCTTATTTACCCTTATTAGAACTAGCGATAAAAGAAAATCCAGAAAATGACCGTAATATGCATTACTTAGGAAGAGAATATATGTATTATGGAAAGTATGAAGAAGCCATTACTACTTTGGAAAAACATTTGAATTTAAAAAGTGCTACTTGGAAAGATGAAAGATGTGCCTCAATGCGTTTTATTGCTAGGTGTTATATGAAACTAAATCGCTCTAAAGAGGCTTTAATGTGGGCAAATATGGCGATAAAAGAAAGTCCTTATCTTAGAGATCCTTATATGGAAAAAGCCTTAATTACATATGAATTAAAAAAATATAAAGAAACAGAAAAACTATGTTTAGAGGCTTTAAAAATAAAGAAACATCCCAAAACTTATATAAACGAAGCATTTACTACGGATTTAAATATATATGATATCTTAGCCGTGGTTTGTTTTAATAATGGTAAATATCGAAGTTCTTTAAAATATATAAATAAGGCTTTAGAATTAGATAATGATAATGAAAGATTAA
>CAKORQ010000066.1 GCA_934101445.1 uncultured Bacilli bacterium
TTCTTTACTAATTTTCCTGTATTCTAAATAATTTTTTAATACTTCTTTAGTATTAGTAATGTTAGAATATTTATAAGTATTCATTTTATTAATTAAAGTTATTAATTTAGGGTTTTTAAAGTCTTTACTTGTAATAATACTTAATATTTCTTCAATATTTATTTGGTCATTAAAATTTTTAAAGAAGTAAGATACATAAGAAGTACCAATTTTATTTACTTCTTCTAAACTGTTATATTGGTTACCATTTTCATATAATTCTTTAGTTTTAGTAAGCCCTAGTAAGTAGTAAGAAGCAATAATACTTTTAAAGCATTCTAAGTCATTAGTATTACATTCTAAGGTTGTATTACCCCTTATTAAAATAAGGTCATATAAGTATTTAATATCTTCTTTTGCCTCTTTACTTAAAGAAATATTAATGCCTAAAATAGTCTTTAAAGTATAGTCATTAAATAATAAGTCATAACGGATATTATCGTTATTAATTAATTTATTTAAATAATACTTTATTTCATCTAATCTTAGAACTTTAAGTAATTTAGGAGTATCGGTATAAATATTTAATTTATTATTAATTAGGATATTTACTATATCATAAGTTTTTAACTTAGTATAAATGTAGGGATAACTTAAGTATTGAGAAGTTTCTATAGGACTAATAAGATTTAACATCTTATTATCAGTTATATTAACTAAGGCAGGGGAATCTAAGTAACCGGTTATAAAAATTTTATCATAGGCTCTTAAAGAAACATTAATATTCTTCATTTTCCCAAGAATAGTAATATTTTGGAGCATATTAAAGACATTAGGAAAAGTCATTTTATTAATAATAGCCTCTAAATAATTGTCCGGTAAGTTGTTAATAAAGTTTTGATTACGAAGTAAGGTAACACGTTCTTCTTCACTAAATTTATTATTAACTAAGTAGACTAAGGTATCATTATGAAGTTTTAAAAGATAAGTATAATTACTTTTAAAAAGATTTAATAGCTTATTATCAGGACTATATAGATAAATAGAATTATTTGAACACTTTTCTAAGTAATCAGGGGTTAAATATTTGGTATTATTATTATTTAACATATTAAGTTCTTTAATAGTGCTATTTAAATTACGAGAAAAATTATGGGTAAGAAGAGAGGCTAAGTAATCTTTATCAATTAATTTAAGAGTTAATTCGGGGTTTAATTTAGTAAGAATAGTTGGGGTATTATTTAAAGATTTCATTAAAGTTTCTTTATCTAAGTTATAAAGAGTAATACTATAATTTTTAGCATATCTTATTATTCCCGTATTTATTAGTTTATTTAAGTCAGTTCCTAGATAGTAATATTTATTAATGTAGTTAGTAATAATGTTATCACATAACTTAGAAAATAATTCTTTTTTGGTTATTAAGTCTTTAGGTAAGTCCTTTAAGATAAGAGAGTTTTCCGGTATTTTTTTGATAATAGGGTTAACTAATTTTTCTAACGTATCTTTTTTAGTATTAATAGTATAATTAATTCTTTTAAGGTCAAGATTAGATAAGAAGTTTTTACTGTCAAGATAGTTTAGTTTAGTCGTAATATTTAGTTTATTCCAAAGACTTAGGGTTTGATAGTAAGGAAGGTCGAGGTTAAGTAAAGTAAATTTTTCTTTCAAAGTTAGATCTAGTTTACCTATAATTATGGCTAAGTAGCGGTCAAAGGCGTAGGCGTTGTTGTTACTACGATATTGTTTTAATTTTTTTATAAAATTTACTTTGTCGGCATTTTGATTAATAGAGGTAATGATATTATCTAATTTATCTTTTAATTCGGTATTTAAATTGTTATCGGTATAGAGGCTGTAGTTTAAAATCTCTTCTAAAATTATTCTTGTATTTTCCATGTCCATAGTTATCATATCCTTATATTATATATTCATTATAGCAAGAAAAAAACGTAAAAAAAAGTCTCATATCGCAAGTAATATGGACTTTTAAGTGGATTTTTAAGTTTTAAAACTTTATTTAGCCGGTTTTAACTGTTTTTTTCTTTAAGTAAGTCTTTTCTTAATACGGCATGAACGACAAAACGGTCTTGGGTATTAGCGCAGGTTGATAAAGTTAAAATTTTATCGTCAGCCGTGATATTCACATCACTTTTAAAAACAGAACGACTACGAATTAAGTTAATGAAATTAAAGAATTCTTCTTGATTACTAAAATTAGTTTGTAAATAATCATCTGTAACCGGGATGGTGTAGGCGGCAAAAACTTCCCATTTCATTTCAGCATTAACATCATTATAAGTAATTAAGTTATTCTTAGCATTTTGATACCAGGCTTTTTTACCTACACTACTTAGAGTGCCAAACATGGTTTTACTGTAATAACGGTTATGAGCAAAAATAATCGTGTTTTGATCCATAACGGTACTAGAATTGGCATAATTCATGAAAACCCAACCACTGTAATCACGAGTTTTGTTAAAGTTATGTTTTAAGTAATAATCATTATCGGTAGTTTGAACGATGGGATAATCAATTGTTGTTTCCGGAACGTTTAACCAACCTACTGTATCACTATTTAAATCTTTTAACGCCATAATCACCGGATTTTTTTCTTCAACAATAGGGGCGGGAGTCTTGTTATTATCGGGAATATCAGGATTATTTGGCGTATCGGGAGTTTCGGTATTATCGGGGGTGTTAGTAATTTCTCCGGAATTATTATCATCAGGATTAGGAGTATCTTGGTTATTATTTTCGTTTTCTTTAATCTTATTATCTAAATACTCCGTAATATTATCTTTAATAGCATTAACATTTTCTAAAGATTTTTTGTTGTTATAGAAAACAAAGGCAAAGGCCATAAAACTTAAAAGGATAATAATAAGACAACAAGATTTAATAGTAGTAGCGATTAACTGTTTAATATAGTTAGATTCAATATATTCTTTAGAATAAGCCAGAACAATATTAATATGGTGTTTTTTATTTTCTTTTTTAATAACTTTAATACGTTCAATAATATCTTTATCGGTTATATTATCATGAATAGCAATAGTTATATTTTTGATTCTTAAATCATTAAGTAAATCAATTAAAGCAAGGAGATCGGTCGTTAAAAAACGATATAATTCAATAGTTTTTAAATACTTATTAATCTTAAAAAAAGTTTTTAAATCGTTATAATCATTAGTAACAATAGGACACATTAATTTAATAGTTTTAGCATAGAAAATAGCTGAATAATTATTTAAATCATTGTTAGCCATAAATTGAGAAGAAAATAAGACTTCTTGTTTTGATATAACTTTAATGTTTTGTTTATCAAAAAGTTCAATTAAGTAGGTGGGGATAGATAAACATTCAATTTCTTTTAAAGAATTTATTTTACTAATAGCCTCGTAAGCCTCATAAGTAAAGTTTTCATTAGTATTCATTAAAACTTTATTAATAGGGGTGTTTTTAAAACAAGGGGCTACTGTACTAATAACTTGCATATCGTTTGCTACTATTAAGTTAGTATTTTTTTCTAAACAAATTTCTTTTAAGAAACTACTAACTAATTTTTGATTTTTAGCGATATAATCAAGAGAGAATAGTAATTTTTCATTACTGATAATGTTCGTGTTTAAAAGAGTATTATCTAAGTTTTTTTCTTTAACTATTAAATATATTTTTAAAGTTTGGTTTCTAAATTCAATTTCTATCTTTTGCATGGTAACCTCGTAATTTCTAAATCATAATATAATGATAACATAGTTTACAATTATTTAGAAATATTTTTCTTAAAGTAATTTACTTTTTCTCTTAAATTTGATATCATAAAAATGAAAAATAAGGGAAAGATAAATGTGAGAGGTAATTTTATGAAAAAAATTAATAATTTAATTGCGATTTTTTTAGTCGGATTAATGGGGATTGTTGGTATGGGTACGGTTTATGCTGATGAGCCAAATGCGGGAACATCAGGTAGTGGAACAGCTGGTAATGGAACAAGTACGCCAAATGCAGGAGCTTCTGGAAGTACTACCACTACTCAAAAACCAGAAGTTGCTGGTGGTAAAGTTACTGTTGATTGTGATAATTATAAGATAGCGGTTGGCGCCTCAACTAATTGTACGGTTTATGTTACGGCTAATTCTACTCTTGCAGCTGTTGATACTCAAAAAGCTGTTGTTGTAACAATGAGTCAATCTAAGTATATTACAATTAATAATATTGTTGCTAATACGGCTAATGGTTATTCTTTGGATAGTGATGGTAATATTAATGATAGAACTTTAGCTAATCATTTAGTTAAACTAACACATAAGGGTAAATTAACTGAAGGTAAAAAAACCGCTATTATGTCATTTAGATTAAAATTAGAAGAAGAGGCTAAGAATTTAAAACAAGGTGAATGTGGCGAGTTATGCGTTGATGGGGCTGAATTTTCTAATGATGTGGTTAAGGCTACTTTAGTTGCTGGTGATACTGGTAAGGCTTGTCCAAATGTTATAATTACAGAACAAAAATGTACTGGTGATAATTGTAATCCTAAAACAGGAGCATTTATGAATTATGCTGTAGTTGCTTTAGTGGCTGGCGTTGCTTTAGTGGTTATTGCCGTTGTAAGTAGAAAGAAAAAATTCTATACTGTATAGTTTAAGATTATAATTGGAGACTTCGGTCTCTTTTTTTGATTTAAAATAAATATGTTTGTTTATTAAAAGCAGAAGGGCAGATAAAATGGCTTAAAAAATAAAGTTTTTGAAAGAAAAATGCAAATTTTTGAAGGAAATTTCATATGAGGCGGTAATATATATAATTAGAGGGACAAATATTTTTAACTTTATTGTATAATGATTAAGGAGGATTTATGTTAAGTATAAAAAAGATATATAAAGGTTATGGAACGAGGGAAAATAAACAATTAGTTTTAAAGGATATTAATTTAAATTTTCGACCCAATGAATTTGTGGCTATCTTAGGACCATCGGGTTCGGGAAAGACTACTCTTTTAAATATTTTAGGGGGCCTTGATCGTTATGATAGTGGGGATTTAATTATTAATGGTAAATCGACAAAATGTTTTAAAGAAAGAGACTGGGATAGTTATCGTAATAAGTCAATCGGTTTTATTTTTCAAAGTTATAATTTGATTAGTCATATTTCTATTTTAAGTAATGTGGAGATGGGGCTTACTTTAGGAAATGTAAATAGAAGTGAGGCTAGAAAAAGGGCGGTTGCGGCTTTAGAAAAAGTAGGGTTAAAAGACCATATTCATAAAAAACCTAATCAATTAAGTGGGGGCCAGATGCAAAGGGTTGCTATTGCTAGAGCCTTAGTTAATAATCCCGATATAATTTTAGCCGATGAACCCACAGGGGCTCTAGATTCTAAGACTAGTACCCAAATTATGGATTTAATTAAAGAGATTGCTAAAGATAAATTAGTTATTATGGTGACACATAATGATACTTTAGCCGATATTTATGCTAGTCGTATTATAAAACTTAGTGATGGTAAGATTATAAGTGATTCTAATCCTTATGAGACTCAAAATGAAAATAAAGATTATAATTTAAAAAGAACCAAGATGAGTTTTTTTACGGCTTTAGGCTTATCTTTAAATAATATTAAAACGAAGAAGGGAAGAACCTTACTTACTAGTTTTGCCGCATCTATTGGTATTATTGGTATTTCTCTTGTTTTAGCCCTTTCTAATGGGTTTCAAAAGCAAATAGAT
>CAKORQ010000067.1 GCA_934101445.1 uncultured Bacilli bacterium
AGTCTATTCTAACAAAATAAAAATTAATAAGCAATATTGATTTATTAGTCGAAAAAGATAGTAAAAATGATATCAGAGATTATCCAATATCATTTAGTAATTAAAACAGTGCTATCTACTATTCTTATTTTAATATTTCTCTTTTAATCCAAGTCATTATAACCTTAACAATATAATCAATTTCTGATTCGGATAGTTCTTTATTTTTAGGAATATGATGAATGCGTTCTAAACACCCACGACAGCAACAGCCACAAGCGTGTTGGGCAATAAATACTGGGTGAACTTGACGCATAGGAGTTTGTTTGCCATCGTTTTTAGGACTGGCCGGTGCTAGTCTTTTAGTAATTAAATCATAGGCATCACTTTCTATTTTGGCTATCCCTTTCTCTTTAACATACTCCTTCATTTTAATATTTAAGTGAAATGAACCTCGGAATTTGGATTTTGCTAAACCATCAAGCAGTTGGTCAATCATTATAACCACTCTCCATATTTTTTTATATAAAGTTTTTTAATTAGTAAAACAAGTAAAAAATATAAAAGAACAAGCGCTACTAAGCAGATATAAAAACTTGCTGGTAATATAACGAAATCAAATGATTCTATTTTGCTTAAAAGGATGGGAGTTATGATAGTTAATACCATCGAAAATATCGTCAAAACATATAATTTAGGAGAAGCATTAGATTCTGTAAATGGTATTTTTGAAGTTCTAATATTAAAGATAATAGATAATTCAGTTATTAAGCAAGTTACAAACCAGGCTGTTTGAAAATATGGAGCCATCGAAATGTTATTATATTTGAAGATAAATAGAAACAAAAGAAAGGATAAGGAATCTATTATGCTACTTGTTAAACCCATAATAATCATAAACCTAGAAATACTTTTAACATTCCATTTTTTAGGGGCCAGCAAAAATTCTGCATCAACGTTATCATCGGGAATACCTAATTGCGAAAAGTCGTAAATAAAATCTTGTAATAACATTTGGATAGGAATAAGCGGTAAAAATGGTAAGAAAATGCTTGCTAACATGATACTAAAAACATCTCCTAAATCACCACTTAAAGCCATTTTCATATATTTGATAATGTTGCCATAAACTTTGCGGCCTTCAATAATACCATCATAAATTACAGCAAGACTTTGCTTTAAGATAATAATATCACTTGATTCTTTGGCGATAGATGAGGCGGTATTAACTGAGATTCCCACATCAGCACTGGACAAGGAAGGAGCATCATTAACACCATCTCCCATATAACCAACTACGTGACCACATTTTTTATAAAGAGTTACGACCCTTTCTTTTTGAATAGGATTCATTCTTGCAAAAACATCGGTTGTATCTAATTTTGTCATTAATTCTTCATCAGTCATTTTATCTATGTCGTTACCGGTCAAGATATCATTTCCATTTAAGCCAACCATATTACAAATATTTTTAGTAGCATAAGGATTATCTCCAGTCAAAATTTTTGTTTTAACATTTATTTTACTTAGATTAATTAGAGTTTCTTTAACTCCTTTCTTGGCGGGGTCGAGAAATGCTACAAAACCAATAAAAGTCATATCAGATTCATAGGCTGTATTAAAATTATCACTGCCAGGATAGGTTTCTTTGGTGGCCAGGGCAATTACTTGCATACCATTACCAGCCATTTGGGAGGCTTTATCTCTGATTGTTTCAATCTTTTTTTGATTAAGTTTAATCTTAGCATTCTTATCCATTACCCATTTGCACTTACTGATTATTTCTTCTAAGGCCCCCTTCGTAATCATTAAATAACCACTTCGGTTTTTAACCACAACACTTTGTCTTTTTCGGGTGTAATCAAAGGGTATTTCATCTATTTTTTCATATTTTTCAATTTTTTTATCAATATTATGCATTTTACCATAATTAAGAATCGCTTTATCAACTAAATTTTTTATGCCTGTACTATAAACACTATTAAGATAGGCATATTTTAAAACATTCATACTAGATTTTCCAGAAGCATCAATATATTCTTGCAATACTATTCTATTTTCTGTTAAAGTACCAGTTTTATCAGTACATAAAATATCAATAGAGCCTAAATTTTGAATAGAAGAAATATTTTTTACTAAAGTTTTCTTTTTAGCAAGTCTTTTACTGCCTTTTGCCAAATTAACATTAACAATCATTGGTAACATACTAGGCGTTATTCCAACTGCAACAGATAAGGCGAAGAGCAAGGCTTCATTAAAATTGTGTTTTATTATTCCATCAACGACAATGACAAATAAACATACAATAATCATATATTTGATAAGTAACTTAGAGATACTTTTAATTCCTTTGTCAAAATTAGTGTTATCTTTATTAAACTTTATTTTACTGCCTACTTTGCCTAAATAACTATCAAATCCTGTTTTAACTACTAATCCCGTTGCTAAACCACTAACCACACTAGAAGACATTAAGGCGATATTAGGTATATTAAATAAATCAAGATTATAATTTTCAGAACTATTTTTAGTTTTTTCCACTAAAATACTTTCTCCAGTATAAACTGACTGATTAATAAATAAATCTTTCGTCTCGATTAATTTGATATCGGCTGGAATAATAGAACCAGCGGTAAGTTTTACAATATCTCCAACTACTACATCTGTTATATTAATTTCCAGCTCTTTATTATTGCGAACTACTAAACATTTAGAAATTATACTTTGTTTTAAATTTTGATTAAATTTATAAATTGAATAGTCTTGAAAAAATCTCACTCCGGCACTGATAATGGCTATTGCAAAGATGATTATGGAACCTAGAGTATCACCTAAAAGAAAGTTAATTATACTTAGAAAAATTAGGATTAAAACAAATTCATCTTTTAAAGAATTTAAAAAGAAATATATTGGTCCCTTCTTATCTTCTTTTATAGTTATGTTTTTACCATGTTCTTCTAGTCTTTTTTTAGCCTCTTTAGACGTAATACCTTCTATTCTAGTATTTAAATTTTGATAATTTTCATTAATATCTAATTTTGATATTTCTAAATATTCTTTAGTTATTTCTTCGGTGTTAATTTGCTTACTTATTTTTTTCATATAAAATACCTCTTAAGATAAAATAAAAGTTTATATTCTACTTTTAATCTCTCTACCATATAAGTATAACACGAATAAATTTTATATTTTAAATTTTTTTTAAATTTTAATAAAAAAACAAGTAAAGAACCAGCATAGGAATTTACTTGTTTTAATTATTATTTAATTTTCACTTCTCAGTTTAGTTAATAAGGCCTCGACGATATTATTTGCTATACTATCATCAATCGCCTTAGTTTTTATTTCATTGTTTTCTGTATATATTTCTAAAACTCGCATATTACTTGTATCTATGGTATCGTTTTTCAAATCACATTTAAGTCCTAAAATATAGTTTTTATCTTGATAAGTTTCTCTTTCTAGTACATAAAACATCGTACCATCTTCAAGTTCAATTATTCTGTTTTTCATATTATTCCTTTCTAATGTGACATTGATTTGCCAATTACTTCTTCAACGACGTCTTTAGGAAACCAAGCATATCCAAGACCATTGGCTTGTTTAAAATGATACCAAATACTTCCATCACTGGCAGTTACAGCCCGGTCAAATACTGCATCCTTACCGGCACTAGTAATTAGATTAACAGCATCTTTGTTACCTGATGCTACATAGCCTTTAGCAATTTCGCTTAAATCATAAGTTTGTCCTTGAACAGGCGTTAAGTCGACTGGAATGTCGTCTGGCACTTGCGTAGTCACCTCAGGAGTCGAAGGCTCTGGACTTCCCGATTGATTGAAATTTTGGGATGGAGTGTCAATTACAGTTTCTTCTGGTTTTAGAGTTGATTTTATATTTTCTAATACGGTTTTACCGGTAACCATTTCGATAACATTACCAGTAATATAACCAGCCGAAACCCCGTTAACAAACAAATTAAATTCTTTGCTTGTTAATACTTCGTATGCTTTATCTACACCAGCAGCGATTTTAGGATGTTTCTTAGCAAATTTACTATTCTTAAGTTGTTCAATTTTTTGGCTAATATTGATAATTTTACCATGACCTAATTTTTCGGATACAAAATTAACAGCACTAACTCCTAATTTAGCCGTTGCCATAGCCATTCTAATTGTACCAATTCCTGGTACACAAGATAGAGCCATACCTGTAGCAAAGCCACCCGTAAAAATAGCGATAGATCCTAATAAGGCTTTCCAGTCTTTCTTTTCCTCATCATCATCTTCTGGAATTTCTGGCTCAAATTTTTTGCAATATTTCAAAATATCGTTCTTAATATTTTCTTTTATTTGGGCTTCATCAGGACCAGCAAACTTGCTTATTAAAGGATGATTATTAACAAAATCAGCAACCTCATTATCGGTAAATTCGGTATTACTAAATTTACCAATCCCTTGTCTTACGATTTCCTCATATGCAGACTTTTGTTCATCTGTTAATTTAATAACATGAGGTGGTAATAAAGGTATTACCGGTTCTTTTTTAGAATCATCTTTTCCTTCTTCCTTTTTACTATCACCAGGCATAGTATCATCGGAAGAATCATTATGACCTTCAGGATTATCATTTGTCCCGGCACCAATTTGTTTAGGTTCTTCTTTTTCTGGGGCCTCATCATTACCGGGTTTAGTTTCGTTACCATCAGGACTTACCTTTTTAGCATCATCTTTTTGAGATTCTTTTTCTTGATCTTTATTATCGTCTTTTGCCTCTTCTTTAGGATCAATTTCTCTAAACTCAACCTCAAAAGGTTCATTTTTATCTAAATCCTGATCATCTATTTTTTCTTTATTGTTATCATGGTCAAGTTCTAAACTAACCGCATCTAGGGCCTTTTCTACCTCGCTTATTTTTTCTTCAAGGGCATTAATTCGGTTTCTTAATTTATCAGCAACGTCTTGAAAATTTTTTTCTTTAGCATCTTTAAAAATAACAAGCAATTTTTTTAAATTTTGTAATAATCTTTCTTTATAATCTTGTAATTCTTTTATGCGTTTATCATAATAAGATTTAAATTTTTCAAAAAGATCTGCTGCTTCCTTGTATTCTTCCTTTTCGTTTAAATGTTTTTGCAAGTTTTCATACATAGCCATAAATTTATCATATGGTGTAGGATTATCCATATAAAGATTCAAATTATTATCAGCAAATAACTCAGGAAAATTTCTAGCACATAATTCAATGAAATACTCTAACTGTTTACTATGCTTATCAGTTAAATCAATATCATTTTCATCATCAATAATTTCTCCCACTATTTCTTCGATTTTGCTTTTTTCTTTCACACTTAATGTGGAACCTTTATTTAAACCATCTTCATTTTGGACTAAAGCACTTTGTTTAACTGCTAAGGCTTTTTCATCAATAGGTTGAAGAGCATTTAATATATAATCAACCTCTTTTAAATCTCTTGGCAAATTAGCTAGCATTATTTTACCAGCATTATTTTGTAAATTTTGGCTACTAATCATAAGTTCATTAACTAATTTTTCGGCGATTAATCGTTGCTCTTTTTCTAACTCTTCTATCTTAGAAATTATAACTGGGTTATTTCCAGCACTTAATAG
>CAKORQ010000068.1 GCA_934101445.1 uncultured Bacilli bacterium
TAAGTACAATTTAAACTTATAATAGATATGAAAGTAATCAATTCTAAGCTTGCTGCCATCGGTTTGGCGGCATTCGTATTCGCATCATGTAGCGACAGCAACAGTGATGGTCCTAGCACCAACCCTGATATCCTCGACGCTACAACAATTGGTCTTACACAGTCAGACGCAGCTTCACTTGCTGCAAGTGTAACGAACTACAAGGTTTCTGCCAACGCAGGAGCTCGTCGTTTCTCTCGCGCTGCTGATGAAACATTGTTTAATGGTTTGACCTCTATGCCTGAGATTCCAACAATTCCTGGAAGAGGTGTAAATGAAATTACTGGCGCAACAAACCTCGAAGAAGGTCAGAAATATTACTATAAGGGTGATGGCACTCTCGATTTGAGAGGACAGAGCATCAAGGGCGCTACTCTTTGGGTAAGAGGTAAAGCCACTGTCATTTACGACAAGACAGAAGGTAACAACAAGATTTACGTTCAGCCAGGTGCTCACTTGGTATTTAAAGGCACTGGTGCTGCCGTTGCAGCTGGTGATGAAATTATCATCGCTAAGGCTGGCGACTTCAAGTCTGACAATGACATCACAATAGATGGTACTTTGTACTGCACTACACATATTGGTGAACTTAATGCAGAAAAGACAGAGCCTGCCCAGAATGTAACCGTCAATGGAAACGTATTCTTGTATGGTTACGTTGCAACAAAGGACGGCGAGCCTGTCAAGGATAAAAATGGCAAGGAGGTATGGAACTATGCTTCTATCCGCGCTAAAAAGTTGACTATCGGTGCCAACGCTAGAGTTAACGTTGCCGACAAGATCTACAGAACAAACGACGTAGAATTGAATGGTGCCTTGCACGTTGGACGTACAATGGAAGTTAGCAACTTGACTATCAACAATGGTGGCCAACTGAGTTCTGATGCTTCCATCAAAGTTAAGCAGGCTCTCACTATGAACGCAGGTTCTAAGATTACAACTTCTTACCTCAATGTAACATCAGACACTTACAACAACAAGGGTCAGGAGCATGTTGCAGATGGTAACTCTGTTGCAACTTTGAATGGCAACTGCCAGATTATCCTGAGCAACCTTGGTGTCATCAACTTGAATACCTTGAAGACTGACAACACAGCTGGTCAGATTGTACTCAACAGCAATGATGCTTCTGGCTACTCTGTTGTAAAGGCAGACAAATTCATCTACACAGGTAGCGATGACAATGTGAAGTGCTTCTCTACTCCACAAGACAACTCAGCAACATTCTTGCTTCAGCTCAAGAAGTGCTACAAAGGTTCTGAAAGTACTGAGGTTAACTACAATGACTTAGCTTTCGACGCTTCTTATCTTGACTACGACGTAGCTACAGACGGCGCTGCACTGGAGCCACAAGATAATCATACATGGAAGTTGAAGGATGATGTTGCAGCTAAGATTCAGAAGAATCCTAAGCTCGACTTGATCGCATCACTTGGTACACCTGATGGTCAATCTGCAACTAGCATCATTCCTGCCAACAGCAACTTGTACATCTCTTATCACACATACGGAAGTTCCTTCGGTGGAAACATTGAGGTTGCTAAGATGAGTGGTTCTACTTTGTCTTTGCTCCAGAATGTATCAACAAATGGTGAGGACAACAAGACAGACTTCAACCATCTTAATGTTATTGATGGTAAGCTCTTCTTGGCAGGTAGTAACAATGCAGGTGCAGTTGTAGCATACGCAAACTTGAGCAATGGCACAATTGATACTAATTCTGGCTTGACAACACTTCCTACATGGAGAAATGCACAGAGCAAAGATGATGCCGCAGATCATGGAGACGCAAACTGCGTAGTGAAATGGGGCAACAACATCTATGTAGCTACAACAAGAGGCTATGAGATTTACGCTCCATCACAAAATTATCTCCACACCAACGTAACTATGCCAGGAAAGGCTAAGTTCATGGCTACAAGCACCGAAGGTCTTATCGGTTTGAACTATGGTACAGATGTTAAGGCTGGTGATGCTGCCGTTAATGGTCAGATGGTTTGCTTCACAAGCGCAGACTTGCAGAGCAGAAGTAAAAACTTCGACCTCGGAAACATTGCACCAAACAATGGCAAGAACATGGTTGCAGTAGGTCCTGACGGAAAGATTTATGCTTGCCAGAGTGCAAAGGGTCTTTCTTGCTGGAATGCTAATGGCACAAAGGCTTGGACTAACAACTATGTTACTCCTATCAACACTAAGGGCAACAAGAGCGTAGATAATCGTCTTGGTTACATCAATGGTGTTGCTGTTGATGCCAACTACGTTTATGTAGCAGCAGGTGCTTATGGACTTGTTGTACTTGATAAGGATGGTAATGTGGTAGCTCATCGTGCTGTAGGCGAGAAGCACTCTGCAAACTATGTAGCAGTAGATGGCACAAATATCTATGTAGCTTATGGTACAGGTCGTGTACAGGTATTTAAACTGACAAATACAGCAAAATAACGTAATACAATTTCTGTTCTCCCCCACTCTCACTATTTTAGAGTGAGGGAGAACTAGCCGTATTAAAGCTAACTTAGCTTAATAATAAAGATATTCGTATAAAGATGAAAAATTACGTTTAAAACGAAGACTAACATGAAAGCAATAAATGTCAAACTAGCTACATTTACTTTCGCTGCAGTGCTTCTAGCATCTTGTAGCGATTCTACAGATGGACTTTCTGGAGGTGATGCTTCTAAGTCTGTGGTAGGCAAGGAAGTTACTTCCATCACAGATGCACAGGAATTGGCTTCACGTGTAATCAACTTCAACACAGCCCCTTTCTCTGCAACAACGAAAGCAAGAACTAGATCTGCATATACGGGCACAGCTCCACAGGTTACAAAACTTTCTATGCCTAAGGCTCCAGTTGCCACGGGTACAGAATTGAATGTAAACAAAATAGACGGAAAATCAGGAAATTACATTGTCAAGAGCAATGTCACATTGGAACTGGCAAATGTAAACAACACAAATATTTTCATAGAAAATGGTGGTGAACTGACTATCACTAACCATTGGGGTATTGGAGACAACGTAAATATCTACGTACTCAATGGTGGTAAATTCCACTACCAGTCAGGCAACGTAGATTATAACATTTGCATTTACAATGGCGCAACCTTCGATTCAACAAAGAACCTCCTCTATATAAGTTCTGGCAAGGGCATTTATATCGAAGGCGATTGGACTACAACAGCAGACGTAGACAATAGAGGCAACTTCTACATTGGTGGTGATTACAATGGTTCCAAATTCTATCCTGGTGCTGGAACTTCATATTTCGCAAAAGACCTTACATTAAAGAATGACGTCGATGCTGATGCTCCTTTGTATGTAGGTGGCAACTTGAAAGCACAAAACTTGTACTTTGGTTCTCAGGTTTACATTGTTGGAAATGTAAACATCTCCAACAACGAATATAAGACAGACACAGAATCAGCCAATGTCTACATCGGAGGAGACTTGAAATGTGGAGACTTCAAGCACAACCAAGGTAGTACAACTAACGTACAAGGTGAGAATGGGCTTGACTTGAGCAAGAAAGACATTATCATCAATGGTACTGTCAACTTTGCTGGTTCTTTCAAAGCAAATACTCTTATGTTGCAGGGCACGACAAACTTCTATGCTTGCGGTGTAGAAACCAAAGGCGAGTTCAAAATCGATAGCAACACAGCCAACTTGCATACAGGTTATTTGAAGGCAGCAAGCATCTATCAGTGTGCATCAAGCCACATTTATTTAAATTCTAACGGATACATTGACTGTTCAGGAACCTATGAGAATCAGAATAACGGTGTAGGCTCTGTTGATTTGGTAGGAAGTGGTTCTAAAGCTTTGTTCAAAGCGAATAAAGTTAAGTATAATGGAAACAATGACGTTTGCTTAGGAAAAGCCTATAACAATGCTTACTTCTCAACCTGCTACCTGTTTAACGCAGAGACTGAAGGAAGCACATTGTATCTTGACGTTACAGAATTTGAGAACAATGGTATTGTCTTGAAAGACATGAACGTTGTTCCAAAGGGCGGCAGAAACGCTTACTGGTCTGAAATATCTAGCGACTACAAGATTACTGATACTCAGTGTGGTAAGACCATAACACCGACCACACCAGGCAAGCCAACAACCCCAGAGAAACCAGGCAAGGAACTGACCCCTGTCAGCGATATCGTCTACGACCATACGCACAACATCTCAGCAACATGCATTCAGCCATACAATGGCAAGATGTATATGAGTTATCATACTCGCGGTAAAGGACACGGAGCTTGTGTAGAAGTATTCCAGACAGCCAACGATGCGACAACCATGTTGCAGTACTTGCAGGACAAGAAGGGAGTGCTTGACTTCAACCACTTGATGATTGATACCAAGCCTTCTACTCCACAGCTCTACTTAGTGGGTAATTCAAACGACAGTGGTGCAATGCTTGCTAGCATCGACATCAACAGCAATGGTCTTCTCAATACCGAAGTGAGCGAAATCGATGAGAACACTACTATCAACCCATTGAATGTAGTTCCATTGATTAAGAACGTACAGAAAGGTTCTGCCGAGGCTAAGAACGACGAGAACTGTATCGTACGTGACGGCAACAAGCTTCTCGTAATGAGTACAAGAGGTTATGAGGTTTACAACGCTGATGACTTGACATTACTTGGAAGCAAGGAATTGCCTGGCAAGGCTAAGCATATCGCAATGAACGGTAATAAGATTGCAACATTGTACTATGAGTCACGTCCAGCAGATTCTCTCGCTACCGTAAAGGGACGCATCGAAGAGTTTGACACAGGTTCAGACATCTTGACTGCTACTCCTAGCAAGACTATCGAAGTTGGCGACATCGCTCCTAACAATGGCAAGAACACCATGGCTATCGACGGCAACTACATTTATGTATGTCGCAGCGAAAAGGGTCTCTCTTGCTTCGACCGCTCTTCTGGCAAGGAAGTATGGAACTGGTCAGCACCACTGACAGCCATCACCAAGGTACCTCAGGGCTATGCCAACGGTGTTACCTTCGATAGCAACTATATCTACTTGGCATGCGGTGGCTATGGTCTCGTAGTTCTCGACAAGAACAAGAAGACAGCAGAAGGTAAGCCTGAGGTTGTAGCCAAGAAGCGTTGCTCAACCAAGAACTCAGCTAACTATGTAACACTCGACAATGGTTACATCTATGTAGCTTACGGACAGAGCCGCTTGCAGGTATTCAAGTTGATAGACAAGGTTGTAAATGGCAACACGAGCTACAACAAATAAAAAGTGAAAGATTAGTAAAATACATACTAATACAAAACTACGAACACTAGTTGAATGCAGCTGCAACAGCTTGCGGCTGCATTCATAGTGTTTAAACCAAAAAACAATGAAGCAAAATTTGATACTATATACGACTACTGCTCTCCTCATTACACTCGGAGGACAAAGCACTATGGCTCAGGCTCAAAGACAGCAACAGCTGAAGAAAAAGAGCTTTAGCCCTAAAATGCTCGTATATGAAAATCTGAAAAACAATAACGTGCTCAG
>CAKORQ010000069.1 GCA_934101445.1 uncultured Bacilli bacterium
CGGCTACAAGTTGCTAAATCACTGATTTTTATTATTTCATAACGATAAGGATAGTACTCTAATAGTTCACTAAAAGTAGATATATCTAATTTTTTTAACAATAGTAAACTTTTCTCGCCCATTCCTTTTACTTCCTCTAAATTCATTGCCATCACTAGTAAAATTATAGCAAAAAAGCATTGACAAAACCACCTTTTTTTATTAGTATATTAGATACCAATTTGCGTTACTGCAAGTTGGTGCTAGTATCACACTAGCCAACCCCTTTTTATTCTTTTTGAGACAGTTATAATTACTGTCTCCTTTTTTTTGCAATGAAACTTTTATGGATTTTTTGGGTCAAGTGGTTATTCTGGTGCCTATTAAAATAGCGGTGAAATCTGATATCTTACTGTTTTTAATGTATAAATTATTAAATTATAATGGTATTAATATTGTTATATTTAACATTTATAATTTATATGTAATTAATTTTTAAATTTTGGGAAAAATTAAAAATGAACAGTAAGGGAGTGTTTTAGATGAAATTAATGGATATTGTTGGTTTAAATGTAAAATGGTATCGTTATCAGGAAGGTTTAACGCAAGAAAAATTTGCCGAAATGGCTAATTTTAAAATGGCTTATGTAAGCATTGTTGAAAATGGGGAAGCAAACCTAACTTTAAATAATATAGAAATTATTGCCAAAACCTTAAAAGTTGAACCAGAAGTACTTTTTAATAAAGAAACAGCAAGTAAAGCAAAAGCTTTACCAAAAAGAGTTTATATGTATCAAAAATAAGTGTATCAAAATTGTTACACTTATTTTAATTTGGCTATGCTTTCATTATAATCGTCACTTAAACAAACGAAAGAGCCTGATACTACAGAATCAACATAATTTTTAACTAGCATAACGGTTTTATCGTTAATACCCCCATCTACTTCAATACGCCCTTTGTATACTTTTCTTAAAGTTTTTATCTTATCAACAGTATTGGGGATAAAATTTTGACCGCCCTTCCCAGGAATAACACTCATAACCAAAACCATATCAACATATTTAAGTAAAGGCTTAATGGCTTTGATATCAGTTTCTGGGTTAATTGCCAAGCCCATACGCATATTATTATCCGTAATTTTAATAATAGTATCGATGGGATTCTTTAAGGTCTCATAATGGACAATAAAATGCCTAGGATTAAATTGTTTACAATAGTCAATATATTTTTCAGGGTTAGCAACCATTAAATGAATTTCTAGAGGTTTGGTAAATTGGTTTAAATGCATTTCTTCTAAACTTAAAGAAGAACCGGATGTAAAGGTGCCATCCATAAAATCAACATGAATTAAATCACAGTCAGAAGCATTTAAGACTTCTATTTGTTTAGTTATTTGATATTTACTTTTTAAAAATGATACACTTACTTCCATTGTTCCTTCTCCAAAAAATTTAGATAATTTTGATATCTGCTAGGTAAGATGGACTTACCAACAGCATCTTTGACACCGCAAGCAGTTTCTTTATAATGCTTACAATCTTTAAAACGACATTCATATTTTTGAAATTCGACAAAGCCATTTTTTAAATTTTCTTTAGTAGTAAAATTTAAATCGAGGGCACTAAAACCTGGGGTATCTATTAAATAAAAATCATCAATTCTATAGATTTCGACATGGCGAGTAGTGTGTTTTCCTCTACCTAAGGCTTTAGAAATTTTTTGAGTTTCGATAGCATAATTACCTAGTTTATTAACAAGACTAGATTTGCCAGCTCCACTTTGACCTAAGAGGCCAACTTCTTTTCCTTTTAGAATTTCCTTTATTTTAGTAATTTCGCTGTTAATAACCACTGCAAAGCCAATACTTTGATAATATTCTTTTAACTTATTAATTTCTTGTTGCTCGGTAGCATTTAACAAGTCGTATTTAGTAAAGCAAATCATACTGGGAATATTATGAAGAGCAAGAAAAGCCAGCTGTTTATCTAAAAGATTAAGAGATAGATTGGGCTCTTTGGTGCTTGTAACGCATATTACAAGGTCAATATTACTAATATTTGGACGAGTCAAGTAATTTTTTCGGGGTAAAATTTCTATAATATATTTTTTTTCAATATCAATTATTACTTCATCGCCAACCATGGGGCTTATCTCATCTTGGCGAAATTTTCCTCTGGCTCTGGTCTCAATAACCGTATCATTTACAAAAACACTATATAAATTGCTAATTATCCGGATTATTTTGCCCTTATTCACAGACTTCCTCATTTGGGTTGCATTCGACAACATCTTCTTTAACATAAATTGTTATGGTTAGACTAGCGCCACTAGTTACTTGGGTGCCACTTGGTCTTGATTGAGCAATAATATCACCACTTTTATAGTTTCCAGAGGCTTCGCTTACTTCTTTAAATTTACAATTAATACTATACTGGGTACAAAATTGTTCAATTTGTTCTTTGGTATAATCACCACTAGTAAAGTCAGGATATTTAGTAGTTACATTAGGTATATAAAGAATTACAGTATCCCCTTTAGATACCTTTTCTCCGGCTTTTACTGATTGATCTAGGATAGTTGAGGCATCAACTTTTGAATCGCTTACATCGCGTTTTTCAGGAATAACAAGAATCCCATAGGCCGTTAAAGTACCATAGACTGTATAATAATTTTTACCGGTAAAATCTTCCATAGTAAAGCCTTCATTGCCAGTAGAAATATAAAGAGTTACTTCACTACCTTTAGTTTTTTTAACACCAGCAACCGGATTAGTTTTTACCACTTTTCCTTCAGGAACGTCATCGCTGGCTTGCTCTTTTTGCTGGTCGGCTATTTTAAAACCTTCATTTTGCAAAGCATTTACGGCATCAGTGATATCTAAGCCGGAAACATCTGGCACTTTAATTTCTTTTTGGTTAGTAATTACGGGAAGTAAAACTATTATAGATGTTATAACTAAAATTATCCCAGTAAATACAGCAAACAACGTTATTAATACTTTATTATCTCTTTTCGTATTTTCCACCTCTTCTGCTTTTATTTCTTTTACGATACCATCGTTTTTACTTGGGGATTTTGATGTATTTTTAGACTTTCTTTCTTCATCAAATTCCGGATATGGTAAAACTATTTTAGGCTCATTGGCTCTTTTGTCATCTAAGCATGTCCTTAAATCTTCGTTCATGCTTCTAGCATCAGCATATCTATTTTTAGGATTTTTAGCGGTAGCCTTAATGATAATATTTTCCACACTTTGAGGTATTTCTGGAAATTTTTCTCGAACACTAGGTATCTTTTCCTTTAAATGTTTAAGGGCTATCTCAACAGCATTATCACCTTTATATGGTAATTCCCCGGTTAATAATTCATACATTAAAATCCCCATAGAATAGATGTCGCTTTGTAAAGTTGAACCCTTGCCGTTGGCCTGTTCTGGGGGTAAATAATGAACGCTTCCCATTACAGAATTGGTTTGCGTTAATTGGGTGCTATTCATAGCCATAGCAATACCAAAATCCGTTATTTTAACAAGACCACTGTCTAAAATCATGATGTTTTGAGGCTTAATATCACGGTGAATAATATAAGCATCATGGGCAACCGATAAACCATCAGTTATTTGGAGCATTATGTCAATTACTTCGCTTAAAGTTAGTCTACCTCGTTTTTTTAGAAGTTGTTTTAATTGACAACCCTCGATATACTCCATAACAATATAATATTGGCCATTATCTTCACCAACATCATAAACCTCGACAATATTGGGATGGCTAAGACTGGATGCGGATAAGGCTTCTCTTTGAAAACGACGAACAAATTTTTCATCAGTAGCCAGATCGCCACGCAACACTTTAACGGCTACATTACGATCCAAGATAGTATCATAGGCCAAATATACATTAGCCATACCACCTTCGCCAATAGATTTAATTATTTGATAACGATCGTTTATTTTTTGTCCTTTCATTATCATTTTATTCACCACTTTCTTTTACTAAATACGCAACTGATATATTATCGGTTCCACCCCTGGCATTACATTTTCTAATTAATTTTACAACTTTATCTTCGACGCTAAGTTCTGGATCGTTTAAGACTTTTTCAATTGCCTCATTACTTAGCATATTAGTTAAACCATCACTGGAAAGAAGAATGGCATCAAAGGACATATCAACTTCATAAATATCAGGTACCACATCCTCTTCTCCCCCTAAGGCTTTCATTAAAACATTTTTCTTAGGATGATATTTGGCTTCTTCTTCCGTTAAGTCACCGGCTTGGACTAATAATTGAACTAAGGTATGGTCTTTAGTAACCTTAAGTAAGTGACCGTTTTTCATAGCAAAGCCACTGGAATCGCCAACGTTGGCATATAAAAGAAAATCATGGGTTAGAAGTGCTACTACAACAGTAGTGCCCATTCCTTTGCTTTCCGGATTATTGCTGGCATATTCAACAATATGATGATTAATTTCACTAATATTATCTTTTAACCAGTTAGTAGCATCATATTTAGTACCAACTGTTACTAAATCATTAAATCTTTTACCTAGATGAGTTACTACCATGGAACTGGCTACTTCACCTGCCCGATGGCCGCCCATTCCATCAGCCACAATTAATAAATATTCGCCGGCATCATTTTTTAAAATAGTAACTGAATCTTCATTATGACTACGAACTTTGCCGGCATCAGTTAAATAAAATGTTTTCATTTTTTTCTTCCTCCTTACTTCTAAGTTGTCCACAAGCGGCATCAATATTACTACCAAATCTTCTTCTAACGGTTACATTAATTTTATTTTTAACTAAAGTATCATAGAACTCATCAATTTTTTTCTTATTACTTTGGCTGAATTCTAAATGGTTAGTTTCATTATAAGGTATCATATTAACATACACATTTAACCCCCTTAATAGTTTAGAAAGTTCTAGAGCACATTCCTTACTATCATTTATATCTTCTAGCATAACATATTCAATGGTTACTCGTCTATTAGTTTCTTTAATATAATCTTTAATTGCTTTAATTACAGTTGTTATATTATAGGCTTTATTAATAGGCATTATTTGATTTCTAATCTCGTCATTAGGAGCATGAAGGCTTAAGGCTAGGTTAACTTGTAAATCTTCTTTACTAAATTCATAAATTTTAGGAACAAGTCCACAAGTTGATACCGTAATATGTCTAGCCCCGATGCTGATACCCTTAGGATCATTTATAATCCGAATAAAATTCATTAAGTTGTCGTAGTTATCAAAAGGTTCGCCAATACCCATCACCACGACGCTAGAAATTCTTCTACCAATATCTTTTTCAATAAGAAGAATTTGCTCAACCATTTCATAAGCCTCTAAGTTGCGGACTTTTTTGCGTCTTCCGGATTCGCAAAACTTGCAGCCCATGTTACATCCTACTTCGCTAGATACGCATACACTTAAACCATAATCATGTTCCATCAAAACAGCCTCAATATAATTATGATCTTCAAGTAAAAATAAGTATTTATGAGCATCAGTAT
>CAKORQ010000070.1 GCA_934101445.1 uncultured Bacilli bacterium
GAGGCCGATGAGTTATTTGAAGATATTGTTTCGGGGTCAGAAGATAGAATTGCAGACTGTCTTGAACTTGTAAGTGATTCGCCAAACCCGGTTATTAGGTATGTTAAATTTCAATTATTACAAAGACAATATAGAGTTGGTATGCAAAATTTAGATAGAACTATTCAGGCGGAACATAAACGTAATTTGGCAATGACTTATCATGATCCTTTATGGGAACTTCATTAAGTAATAAAGTGTTTAATAAAATATTTTGGGGTATAAAAATCATATTGAAATTGGGTACAAAGTTAGTTCTTTGTACTTTTTTAAGTTCCTAAAAAGTGATAAAATAAATTAAGATGAAAGGAAATACACTTATGTTAAATAATACTAATATCAAAGAAAGAATAGAATATTTATGTAGTGTCTTAAATAAAGCTAATGTAGAATACTATGTTAATGATAATCCAACTTTAACAGATAATGAATATGACTCTTTAATGGATGAGTTAATTAAATTAGAAAATGAGTATCCAGAATATAAATTGAAAAATTCGCCTACTAGTAAAGTTGGTAATGATGTTATT
This sequence comes from uncultured Bacilli bacterium, assembly GCA_934101445.1. Lineage (GTDB taxonomy): Bacteria > Bacillota_I > Bacilli_A > RF39 > UBA660 > CAG-605. Next base: position 570 of record CAKORQ010000070.1, read on the forward strand.
GAAGAATTTAAAAAAGTAACACATCCAACGCCCATGTTTAGTTTAGCCGATGTTTTTAATTATGATGAGGTTAGAGAATTTGATGCAAAAGTTTGCAAGGAAGTAGGAGAAGTTGCTTACTCATGTGAACTTAAAATGGACGGGCTTGCCGTATCTCTTATTTATAAAGACGGAGCCTTTGTCTCCGCAGCAACTCGGGGAGATGGGGTTATTGGGGAAGATATTACTCATAATGTGCGCACGATAAAAAAACTGCCACTAACTTTGCATAAAAAAATTGACCTTGAAGTTCGTGGGGAAATTTATATGCAAAAGAAAGTGTTTAATAAATTAAATGAAGAACGAGCTAAAAAGGGTTTACAATTATTTCAAAATCCTAGAAATGCCGCGGCGGGTTCTATTAGACAGTTAGACAGTAGTATTACTAGAGAAAGAAATTTAGATATTGTTTTGTATCATTTACCAAATACGGACCTTTTACATCATAGTGATACCTTGGATTTACTTAAAACTTGTGGTTTACCAGTTAATCCTAATAATAAAATTTGTAAAAATATTGATGAAGTTTTAGCCTATATTGATTATTGGACTATTCATAGACCCGAACTTCCTTACGAAATCGATGGTATTGTTATTAAAGTTAATGATTTAAAGTCTCAAAAGACTTTAGGCTATACAGTAAAATATCCAAAATGGGCCGTGGCTTATAAATTTCCCGCCGAAAAAGTTATTACACGTTTAACGGATATAGTTTGTACAGTTGGTCGTACGGGACAGATAACTCCTAATGCGGTTTTAGAACCTATTAAAGTAGCCGGGTCTACTATTAGAAGAGCCACGTTGCATAACTATCCTTACATCGTAAGTAAAGACTTAAAAATTGGAGATTATGTTTATTTACATAAAGCAGGCGATGTTATTCCTGAGGTTGTTGGACCAGTTTTAGAACGTCGTAGTGGAGTAGAAAAAGATTATGAAATGATTACTAATTGCCCAATTTGTGGGACAAAGTTAGAATTAACTGATTCAAAAATCGATTTATATTGTCCGAATGAGGCTTGTCCAGCCCGACAAATTAATGCTTTAATTCATTTTATTTCTCGAGATGCCATGAATATTGATGGTTTAGGAGAACAAATTGTTGAGGATTTTTACAACATGGGTTTGATTAAAGATATAACGGATATTTATACCTTAAATAAAGATAGGGAAGATTTAATTGAGTTAGAAGGTTTTGGCAATAAAAGTGTTAATAATTTATTAGATTCGATTGAAAATAGTAAACATAATTCTTTAGAAAGATTAATTAATGGTTTAGGTATAAGCGGTATTGGTGTAAAGTCGGCTAAGTTATTAGCGTCTCGCTATGAGACTATGCGTAATTTAATGAATGCCTCGATTGAAGAACTGCAAAATCTTAAAGATATTGGTAATGTCTTGGCTACCAATATTAGTACTTATTTTGATAATCCTAAGAATAGAATATTAATATCCAAGTTAGAAGAACTGGGACTTAATATGACTTATATGGGTGAAAAGAAGGTTAATGATGTTAACTTCTTAGATAAAAAGTTTGTTATTACCGGTACTATTCCAGGACGTAGTAGGGATGAAATAAAAAAAGAAATTGAATTACGCGGCGGAATTACCGTAGAATCTGTTAGTAAAAAGACCGATGTTGTGATTGTTGGGGCGGCTCCTGGTTCAAAATATGATAAGGCTATGAGTCTTGGAATTACTATTTGGAATCCGGATACTTTAGAAAGTTTTTTAGCAGAAACTAGTAAAAATTAAAAATATATAGTATAATCAATTTACAGAAAGAGGTGTAATTTTGAAAAAATTTATTCGAAATAATAAAGCAATATGTTTTATGATTTTAATTATTATTGCTTGTGTAGGTATTAGTGCGGCTCTTTTACTTAAATATTTCTATTATGGTAATGGGGGATCTAAGTATGGTGATAGACTAGATGGTATTGAATTAGTTACTATTAGTGACGATAAGAAAAATAGTGTAGTAGAAGATATCAAGCAAAGGAAGAATGTTAAAGATGCCAAAATTGAGGTAAGTGGGAAAATCATTTATATCCGGATTGCCTTTAATGCCGGGGCTGATTTAGATACTTCAAAGGCGATTGCCGTTAAAACTTTGGAACAATTTAGTGATGAGGAAAAAGCCTTCTATGATGTTCATTTTACTTTAGTAAGTGAAAAAAATGAGGTTAGCGATGGTTTTACCATTATGGGTTCAAAAAATGTTAATGGTACTAACTTAATTTGGGGTAATAATAATCCCGTAAATGATGATGGTGAGTAAGATGGCAAAAAAAGTTAGACTGATTTTTATATCATTTGTTGGTATTATCCTGGTGGCGGTAGCCTCTTTAATAGTGGTAAATATTCTAAATGATGAAAATAAATTAACGGTTGAAGAAAATAAATGGATTAATAATAATTTATCAACTGTTTTGAATGTAAATGTTATTAATGATTTAGATATCTTTGGAAAAAGTGGAGCTGGCGTCTTTTATGATTTTTTAAATGATTTAGGAAAAGAATACAATTTAAAAATAAATCCGGTAACTTATACTAGTAGAGAGGAAAATATAACTAGTGGTTTTATTGCTACTAATACGAAAAATGATAAATTTGTAGAATTTTATGCTGACAATTACGTTTTATTAAAAAAAGATTATGTTTATTTTAATAGTATTGAGGCTATAAAAGATATTAAAATAGGAGTTTTAAAAAGCGATACCGACTATATAAAAGGGTACTTTAACGAAGATAAAAATATTGAGTTTAAAAGTTTTGATACTTATGAAGCCTTAAAAGAAGCTTTTAATAAAGATTTAGAATATATAATGGTACCTAAGTATGAATTAACTAGTGATATTTTAGAAAAAAATTATAGCATTGTTTATGAATTTAGTGATATAAAGAAATATTATGGTTATTATATGTTAGATGATAACTTTAGTAGTGTTATTAAAAAATATTATAATAGATGGCATAATAAAAAATATAAAAATTCTTTTAATACTAATTTAAAAAATACTTTAGTAAAAAATATTAAGTTAAGTGAAGTAGAACAAAAGGAATTAACATCGCGTATTTATAATTATGGTTTTGTTAACAATAACCCTTATGAAATTATTTTAGGGGGAAATTATGGAGGAATTGTATCTGTATATTTAAAGAATTTTAGTGAGATGGCGGGAGTTGATTTTAAATATATTAAGTATCGTACTTATAAACAATTAACTAATGCTATTAATAATAATTCGGTAGATTTATATTTTAATTATTATAATTTAACTAATAACTATCAAACTATAACAACTAATATGGATATAAAATATTATGTTATAGCCAGTAGAAAGAATAATATAGTAGTTAATTCCTTAAATTCTTTACAAAATCAAACCGTATATGTAATGCAAGATAGTCTTATTTATGAGAATTTAAAAAATATAAAGGTCGGAAGTGAAATATTTTATCAAACAAAATATGGAGTAAAAAGATATGTTGTTGAAACTAAAAAAGTAATTGATGAAACCGACTTTTCATATTTGAAAGCTACAGAAGTTGCTAGTACGACTTTAAAAGAGTATAGTTCAAGATATACTAATAGTCTAAATATTCCTTATACCTTTAAAGTTAGAGAAGATAATTCCTTTACGAAGTTATTTAAAGCTTATATTAGTTTAAGTGATGCTAGTATGGTAAGGGTTGAAGGTTTAAATAGTTATAAAAAGACTTTAGATAGTGGGACAATTTTAGGAACAATAGCCAAATATATACTATATTTCTTAATAATATTTGTTATTTTAATTTATGTTCTATATAAAAGGGCTAGAAAAATTAAGATATCGAAAAAGATTAAAAAAGAAGAAAAAATAAGATATATTGATCAGTTAACTTCTCTAAAAAATCGTAATTATCTAATGGAAAATGCTTCATCTTGGAATAAAAATACTATTTATCCACAAGCCATGGTGGTTGTTGATTTAAATAGAATTCAAGAAATTAATGATACTTTAGGATATGAAAAAGGTGATGCCCAAATTAAAGCGGCAGCTAATATTCTAATTAGAACTCAATTGGATAATAGTGATATTGTAAGAACTGATGGAACGGAATTTTTAATTTATTTAGTTGGTTATGATGAAAGACAGGTTGTAAGTTATATTAAAAAATTAACTAAGGAGTTAAAAAATATGCCTTATGATTTTGGAGCATCTATTGGTCATAGTATGATTGATAGTGATAAAAAGTTAGTAGAAGATGCTTTAAATGAGGCTGTCGAGGATATGAAAATAAAAAAGCAAGAAAATTGTCTTAAGGAGTAGTAATGAAAGTAAAAGAGTTTATTAAAAACTTTTGGGAAGTACTTAATCGAAGAGAAATGCTGATACTACCAGGACATCTTGCTTTTTCTTTTATTCTTTCGATTGTGCCTATCTTAACCCTTATTGGTTATGGGGCGGCGGTATTAAACTTATCAATTGGGTTTATTGAAGAATTTGTAACGAAGGCTTTTGGAAGTACTATTAGCCAAATGATTATTCCCATAGTTTCGGTAAGCGGTTTATCATTTTCTTTCTTTATTACATTGTTTATTGGTTTTTTTACCGCATCCAGTGGGGCATCAGCCGTCATTATAACTTCTAATATGATATATGGTATTGAGGATAAAGGTTATATTTATCGAAAGATTAAAGCCTTAGTAATGACAGTTTTTATTGTATTACTTTTCCTATTTATTTTAATATTTCCTTTGTTTGGTAATAAGATAATAGAATTGATAAAATACGTTAATTTAAATCCGTTTGTAACTGAAAAAATTCAGATGGTATTTAATTTCTTACAAGGTCCATTTGCATTATTCTTTGTTTTCTTATTTATAAAGATAATCTATGCTATGG
>CAKORQ010000071.1 GCA_934101445.1 uncultured Bacilli bacterium
ATTAATGTAGTAAGTAATGATTTTACCCTAACAAGTGGAAATATTAATATTACTGCAAAAAATTATGGAATAGTTACCAGTGAAGATGGGGGCTTAATTAATATTCTTGATGGCGCTTTAACCATTAACAGTAGTAAAGCTAACCTTAAATCAAAGCAAAACATAATTATAGATGGTGGTCTTACATATCTTACGGGTACTGAAGAAGATGCCCCCATAGATACAACAAGTGGTTATGAAATAAATGGTGGGACTTTAATTGCTTTAGGTAAAGATATTTATGAAACCCCAGTTACCAGTTCTAAAAATTATACTATTTGTCTTAAATTAAAAGATATTATTAAAAAAGATAGTGTTCTTAGTTTGATTAATAGTGATAAAAAGGAAATTTTAACTTTCTTAAGTGATGATGATTTTAACTCCTTAATTATCAGTACTAAATCACTAAGTAAAGGTAATTATAAACTTTACAAAGACGGTAAGAGTAGTGGTACCTTAGATAAACATCTTTACAAAGATGGTAAATATACAGACGGTACTATTGCTGCCGATGATATTGAAATTACTAGTAAAATTACAGCAAAAAAGTAGTGAACATTAAACTTGCTCACTACTTTTTAAATACCTAAATATTAGATTAAATTTTTTAGAATCTTATTATATTTTATATTTCTCGCATTAATTCTTTGTCTTTAAAAGGGTTTTTCTTATCAATCTTATCAACAAAAAGTATACCATTTAAATGATCAATTTCATGTTGAAAAGCAACCGCAATATCTTCACGAACACGAATACGATAAGTATCACCGTTATAATCATTATATTCCACTGTAACTCTAGCAGAGCGTGGTACGATACCATCAACTTCACGATTTACTGATAGACAGCCTTCGCCTTCCCCAACATAAATAAGTTCTTCACTTTGGGAAACTATCTTGGGATTAATAATAATATAATTTTCGAATTTACCTTTTTCAATCTCATCAACAATAACAAAAATTCTTTTACTAATTCCAATCTGTGGATAAGCAAGACCCATACCAGGACGCAAATCATACTTTTGGGAATATTCCTCAATCTGACTCATGGTTAAATACTTAATCATATCATCGATATTTTTTTTATCTTCTTTAGATAAGGGAAACTCAGTAACTGGTAATGCCTTTTTATGTAAAATCTTTTCCTTTTCATCTAATATTTTTATATCTGGTAATTTCATAATTCTACCCCACATTCATAGGTATTTTATCAAAAAACATCTTAAAAAGAAAGGGGTAAATTTTACAAGTTTAACCTAAAAATTTAGTTAGAGTAATAAAGATAAGTTTAATAATAAAAATCAAAAATAAAAATTAAAAACAAAAAATATTAAAAAATAAAAAAGAGAGAAGCCTCTCTTAACGATTAGTGTTTCCACCAGCATACCAGCCAGCACCAATGATAATTACTAAAAGAATAAATAAGACAATCCAAATAGCAGCACCATATCCATAACCGTAGCCAGCAGTGGTACCAACATAAGTACTACAAGGATTTTGATAACCGTAGCCACCGTAGTAGCCGTTATTTCCGTAATAATACATATTTATACCTCCTTTATGTATCTAATATATTTTATGGGTTGACAAGTTTTTTGACACAAGTAGAATTTATCACTAAAAGTTAGACTAATTTATGGTATTATTATAATAGGTGGTTAAAATGAAGAAAAAAATAGCCAAAATGGATTTACTCTTACTTTTCTTAATAATTCTTTATTCGGTTTTGGGGTGTATAATGATTTTTAGTGCATCAAGTGTCTTAACAGTTTTAAAACAAGGGGTTGCTAGTAATTATTATTTTATTCGGCAATGTGCTATTTTAATAATTAGTGCTATTGCGGCCGTGGTGGTTACCAAAATTCCTTTTAAGTATTATAAATATATATCCTATTTGTTGATGATTTTAATTGGTGTCTCTTTAGTTGGCCTTTTACTGGCGGGAAAAATAACCAATGGGACTAAAGGGTGGTACGGATTAGGTTTCTTTAACTTTCAACCGGCAGAGTTTGCTAAGTCAATAATTATTGTTTATCTAGCTTTCAGTTATGAAGATATGATTAAGAAAAGAGAAACTCGTGCTTTTATTTATTTTATTCCTTTATTTTTCGCTCTCATTATTGCCTTTTTAGTTTTAAAACAACCTGATTTAGGGAGTGCTATTATTATTGGTGTTTTAGCCCTTTTAATTTTTTTAGCCGTACCTATGCCCAAAAAAACTAGATTACGGGCCAATTTAGTAATATTATTAGTAGCCTTGCTAGGAGGGACGATTTGTATTATTTTTAAGGATAAGATTTTTACGGGATATCAGTTATCTAGGTTTTCCTTTCTAGCACCTTGCAGTGATGAAAAACGTAATGAACGTTTAGGATACCAAGTTTGTAATGGTTATATTGCTATTAAAAACGGTGGTTTGTTAGGACTTGGTTTTGGCAATTCGACCCAAAAGTATTTATATTTACCTGAGGCTCATACTGATTTTATTTTTCCTATTATCGTGGAAGAATTAGGGCTTCTAACGGGTATTTTGGTAATTTTAGGATATGTTGTTATTCTCTTAAGAATACTTAAAATAGCCAAGACGGCTTATAGTGCTAGTATGAGTTTAGTTGCTTTTGGAACCTGCATTTATTTAACCTTGCATATTTTAGTTAATCTTTTAGGAGTTTTAGGACTTATGCCTCTAACAGGCGTACCACTTCCTTTCTTTAGTTATGGTGGTTCTTTTGCTCTTAATGCTATTGTCATGATTGGAATTACCGAAAAAGTAGCAGTAGAAAGTCAAAATAAAAAATTACGTGATAGGATAACTAATCTTTAATAATCATTAGTTTGTTAAGAGTGAATTTATGTTTATTTAAAGTAAAAATAAATAAAAAAATGGCAAAAATTGCAAAAAATCATAAATTTTTGAAGGAAATTCATAAGTTGTTACCAATATATATAATTAGGAGGTGATAAATTATGAATTTTTATTTTGACTTAGTTAAAACATTTTTACAAAAGTATCTTTTTAAGATTTTAATGTTATTGATGGTTGGAAGTATTTTACTTTTAAATATCTATCATATCTTTTTTCAAGAGTTTAATTTTCTAGATGATAAATCTAATAATATAGTTTTAAATGAAGATAACAAAGATGCTTCTGATAATGATGATAATAAGTCTAAAGAAGAAATAGTGGAAGAGTCTAAGTATTATATTGATATTAAAGGTGCCGTTAAAAAGCCTGGTGTCTACCAAATAAGCGCTAATAGCATTGTAAATGATGGCATTAAATTAGCCGGTGGTCTTTTAAAAAATGCTGATACGACTACTATTAATTTAAGTAAAAAAATAAGTGCTGAAATGGTTATTTATGTACCTAAAAAAGATGAAGTAGTAAAGACGACAACTAACACAACCGTCACTAAAGATCAAGAAATATCTAATGATGCTAGTATTAGTGATAATAACAAACCGGCTTCTAAAGATAATAGTAGTACTCAAACACCCAATAAGACTCTTGTTAATATCAATACCGCAACTATTCAAGAATTAACAACTCTTAGTGGTGTAGGCGAGGCTAAAGCACGAGATATTATTGATTATCGAACTTTAAATGGTAACTTTAAGACGATAGAAGATATTAAGAATGTTAGTGGCATCGGTGAGGCATTGTATGCAAAAATTAAAGACTATATTACCGTTTAAAATATTTATTTTCTTTTTAGTGCTGTTTAGTTTTTTAACTAGTTTTATTAGATGTAACTATATTTTTAAAACCTCAATTTATAATGGTAATGAAGAGTTAATTACTGGAACAATTATTGATTATAAAATGTTAGATACTAAATATAAGATGACTATTTTAACTAATAAAGATAATATTTCAGAAAAAGTTATAGCAAGTATTTATCTTAATGATAGTGATTCTAATTTAAGGAAAAAAGTTAGTGATTTTAAAATAGGGGATAGAATTATATTAAAGGGTAATTTAAATAAACCCTTAAATAATACTATCCCTAATACTTTTAACTATCAAAAATATTTATATTATCAGAAGATATATTATCTTTTTACGGTTAAAGAGATTATAAGTATTGAAAATAGTTCTAATTACTTTTATCAATTCCAAGATTTTCTTTATAAAAGATGTGAGATGATTGATGAAAAAGGTTATTTAACTATGCTTATTTATGGAAAGAAAAATATTGATGCTGATACTTATAGTTATTTGCAAGACCTAGGGGTTGTTCATTTATTTGCTATTTCCGGTTTACATATAAGTATATTTACGATGATCTTGGAAGTACTTTTAAAAAAGATAAAAAGGGGGCCTCGTAATTTTATTATTATTATCTTTTTAATAATATATGCATCTTTACTAGGTTTTCCGGCTAGTGTAGTACGGGCTTTAACGATGTTTATATTTTTAAAGGTCTTTTCTTTTTTAAAAGAAAAATTTAAGATGAGTTTTAAAACCTATGAAATAATGTTATTAAGTACTAGCATTTTACTTATTATTAATCCTTATTTTCTTTATGATACAGGGTTTTTATATTCTAATCTTTGTACTTTTGGCCTTGTGTTTTATAATGATAAAACTAAAAATTATCTTTTAAAGTCTTTAAAAACTACTTATATTGCTACTATTTTTTCACTACCTATTACGGTTTGTCTTAACTATTCTTATAATTTATTAACGCCATTATTCAATATAGTTTTTGTTCCTTTTATTAGTTTTTTATTTTATCCTATCTGTCTTATTACTTTTTTATTTCCTTTTTTTCTACCTGTTTTAAAAATATTAATAAAATTGTTAGAATTATTAACGATTGTCTTTACTAAGGTAAGTATAAATATTATTTTGCCTAAAATGAGTATTATTGTTATTATTATCTATTATTTAAATATTTTTCTACTATCAAAATATAAAAAAGTATACTATCATTTATTTAATATTTTGTTTCTTCTTATTTACCCTTATGGGTATAGTTTAGATAATAGTTTAAATGTATATTATTTAGATGTATCTCAAGGAGATGCAAGTATCTTGATAAGTCCCAAAAAAGAAGTAACAATGATTGATACAGGGGGGATAACTAATGATAAAAATTTTTATACGGCTAAAAATATAATTAAGTTTTTACATAGTATTAATATAAAAAAAATCGATAATTTAATTATTAGCCATGGGGATTTTGATCATATAGGGAATGCTTTTTATCTTGTAGATAATATTAAGATTAAAAAAGTAATACTTAATTGTGGCGAGGTTAACGATTTAGAAAATGATTTAATTAAAATATTAACCAAGAATCAAATAAAATATTATACTTGTATTAAAGAATTAAATATAAATGATAATAAATTATCTTTCTTGCAAACCGGAAAGTATGATAACGAAAATGATAATAGTAATGTTATTTATACGGAGTTAAAC
>CAKORQ010000072.1 GCA_934101445.1 uncultured Bacilli bacterium
AGCATATATATCTAAATCTATTAAAGTTCCATTATAATAAATATTTTCTAATTTTAATTCGTTTTTATAACCAATTCGATCTAATTTAAAAGTGCCATTATATCCTAATTCCGCGGCATTAATATCAATATCTTCTCCTGCTAAATTATTATTATCACTATAAACATTAAGAGTAGCCTTATCAAAACGATATTCCCTATCCGTTTTTAAATAATAACTTATCGAATTAGCCGTTATTTTAGTTATCTTAAGTTCAATATTAGGTTCTTTGGTTCTAACAGTTATAACATCTTCCGTTACCGTATTTATTGCCACTTCGACATTAATCGTATATTTAAGACTAATATTATAATTAGTATTAGCATTTAGCCCTCTAATCGTCGTATTATTACTTTCTTTATTTAAATAATACTTTTGGGGTTCGACTATATTGCCCCCGGTTACTTCTAAATAAATAGTCGTAAATTCATTATTAGGATCAAAGACATTATAATTAACTTTAATTGTACTTACCGATGATTCAATAACCCCAATCGAAAGCCAACGGGATAAATTATAATTTTTAATGTTGCCCTTAATCGTATTTTGATCAACTTGCATATTATATTGTTGTTTATTAGTATCTTGTAAACTAGAATTTAAATTATTAAAACTACCTACCACCGTCTTAAAATAAGAATTGTAATAATCGTTTTGAGCCTCGACTTGTTTTCTTAAATTCTCCACCTGTTTTTTTAAATAATCGGTCGTCGAGTTAATGGTAGCATTATCAATTTCCGGATTATCTTCCCCCTTTTCTTCCGGTTTTTTATAATTATTAGTACTGCCAATAATTTTCTTTAAATCAATAACGGTATTATTTATATCTAAATATTCATTAGCAATATCAAAATCAAAACTACTCGTATTAATTACTAAGGGATTAATCTCTTTAACATTAATAGTATCATTATAAAGAGTACTATTCCCATTACGATCTATTTCAATAATTAAATAATCCTTCGTATTAATAGACCCATCACTGCTACTAATTTTTTTATCTATAATTAAGTATTTACGATCGGCTATTTTAAAGAACTTAGACCCATCAACTATACTTATTTTATTTTCTTTAGTTAAACGACTAATTTCCTCATTATCTTTTACTTCATAATAAGTACCATATATATTTAAAGAAATATCACTATCTTCTTTGATGATAGCATGAGTTCCTAAATTATAAGTTACATTTAACATATCTTCATTATTAATAAGTTTATAATTACCATCTAACCCCATCTTTAAACTAGCCGTTTTACTAACTTTAATATAATTATTTTCCGCATCATAAGTTATACTATTTTTACCGACACTATAATTATTAGTATCTAATTTAATAAAATGATTAACTGCCATAATAAACATAACCACAATTAAGAAAGTGATTACGGTAATTATAATAAATTGTAAAGAATTATTTTTCTTCTTCATAATTTTTCCTTTCTAAATAGTATAAGCATATGATATTGTTCTTTCATCAACTGTTTGCCCGGAAGCATCAATAAATTGAATTTGAATATAATAAATACCCGTTCCGGCAATAATGCTTTTTAAGGTATAACCATAGCAAGTCGAAGTTCCACAAACATTAGCCGTAGGACTAAATGCTTCTAATCCGGAAGGAGATGCTACTACAACCCCATCTTTATAAATAGAATAACGAATAGCACTAATATCAGATAAACGCACCGAGTTCGAAAACGTTAGATTAATCTTCGATTTATCATTAAGATTAGTAGTGGCGTAAATATCCCCAACATCAATACCATCGCCGGTAAGACCATTTACATTTAAAGTCTTATAACTAACTGCAATATCATCTTCATTACTCGTATTAGTAAGATTAGCCTTATAAGTAATCACTATCTTACTTTTCTTCGTTAAATCAATATTATTTAAAACAAAATTTTTACCACCCGTATAAACGCCATCATAACTATTAGGGATTTCCGTACCTTCTTCATCATAAAATCCCACGGAATACTGCCCCTTAACTAAAGTATAACTAGAATCAATAGGATTAACTTTAAAAGTTAGAGTATTCTTGTCAGTATCTCTTAAGGCTTGAATATAAAAGTAAGGAGCACTAAGTTGACCAAAATAATAAGTATTTGAATAAGTCGTATCAAGTTCATATAAAGTATTATTAGATTTCTTTAAGTAAGCCTTTAACCCCACGGCATAATTAATACCGGTTTTAAACCCACTAGCAGGAGGAATATTAATTTTCTTACTCATATTAGTAGTAATATTAACATCATCACTTATATTAATATTATAAGTATCATCAAGCGGCGTATATATTTTCTTACCATTACTAGTACTAACGGTATATAAAGTATAACTAATATGGTCAATATTCTTAGTATTTTCTAAAGTATAGTTATAAGTTAAATACTTATTATCATAACTAGTAGCACTAAAGGTAAAGGTTTGATTTAACATAACTAGATTACTTAATGTGGATATAGGATAATTAATTACATTAGTTTTATTATCAATATCATATAAACTCATATAAGAAACATTCCCATTATCAATAACATTAGCCTTAATCTTAAAGAAATAATAAGCACTAGGTCTTAAATTATCTAAAACTACCGGTTGATTTAAATCACTAACATTAACTTCTTTCTTATATATTAAATTAGAATTAGCCTCAATCATATTTTCATCAGTTTCATAAACTTCAAAATATATCTTATTATCTTGAATAGTATTAGAAGCACTACTTACTGTAGCCGTTACATAAGCACTATCAATGCCAACATCAATTAAATACTTGCCATCTTTCTTTAAAGATACCCCGGGTACTAAACCGGTAAAGGTAAAGAAGTTATTTTCGGATGTCAACTTAGTTACGGCAATCTGACTTGGATAAAAATGAATATTTTCATTATTCTCCGTAAATTTGAATCCCCCTTCATCTAATTTTAAATAATAAGAATTATTAAAACCATTATCATTTTTTAAGTTAAAATTGTAATAACCATTTTGCAAAGGACTTTTGTTTACGGAAAAGCTAAATAAAGAATTCCAGGCCGTCGCCTTATTTTGGAGACTATTACCCCTAACGATATAGTACTCACCCTTAGTTAAAGCCGAAGTTGCTTGTTTTAAGGCAAAGTTAGGTGTATATATATCTAAGGCTTTCGCTTCCGTATCAAAGCCAATTACGCCGGAGTCATAATAAGCATATAAATTAACCTCGACATTTTCATTAATAAAGTCTTCTAACTCCGATAAGTCAATAACGGCGGTACCGGTATAATCAAATTCCACATTAAGAAACTCTCTGGTCTTATTATTAGCCGTAAAAGTAATTTTAAAATTAGTTACTTTCTCAAAGAATTCAGCATATAAATCATAATCCGCAATCGATAACATTAATCTATTAGTTCCTAAATTAATAACATAACTTATGCCAGTAGGAACCTGTAATAACTTATCAAATTCTTGGGTCGTAAGTTCATAATCTTCCGCTTGATTAGCCTTTAATAATCGCACCTTAATATATAAGCCATAACTACCAGCATAATCTAAATTAATTGGGAAAGTTTGAAAATTATCACTTACAGTTACTTTATTAGTACCATAGATGCTGCCATTAACTTTATAATATAATTGATTATTTTCTAGGGCATTATCAACATCTTTATATTTATATGCCCACATTAACTTTGTCCCATTAGAAGTATTTAAAACAGTACTAGGATAAGTTGTAAAATTGGGTAATTCTTTAGGAATAGCTAAGTTATCCGAGGCCGCAATCCCAGTGGTTGGAATATGTACCCCCTCATCTATTTTGCCATCTCCATTAACATCAACATCCATAATATAAGTTATATAATAAGTATTACCTCTTCTAAACTCCGTATCAGAAACATTCTGAGCAGTACCATACCCTAAGTAAAAAATAGTCTCGGGAATACTACCATCGTTATTTACTGGTAAATAATCACTTTTGGCAATATATTTATCCGGATTAGTCGCATCATATAAATAATAAGTTACATATTTAACATAACGATTACTATTATCATAATTAGCCAGAGCCCTTACCCCAACAATAGTATCATCTTTTAAATTAGCATCATGATGAGTTTTATCAGCATCTTTATTGCGAATATAACTAGTAGCAATCTTTGGATTGGTATCGGGATCTTCTAAGGGTACTTTGGCTTTTAAAGTAATTATATTATTTACAATCGAAGATTCATTTGGCCACTTAGTATAATCATAAGCATTAGTAACCTCAATTGTTAAATTTTCATAAGAACGAAGAGCACTACTCGTAAGGCCAAAGGTTTCCGGAACAATTTCAAAAGTCTTATCATAATAAGTTTTCTTTAAATCACTTTCATATTCATTAAGATTAGTATCAACATACGATACACTCTTAATTAACTGACCAGTAGTCCCCGTTCCTGAATAAAGATTAAAAGTTAAATTAGTTAAAGTATTAGCCTCTAAAGTATTATCTTCCCCATTAATAGCCTTTAACTGCGAAGTTATTTCAAAAGTCTTCGTAAGCGAACTATCATTAACAGAACTTTCTAATAAGAAACTCTTAATATTATTAGTATTAACATTAAAGGTGCCAATTAACTGATTAGTAGAACCGTAACCATCATCTAAATCGACATAACCATAAACATTAAAAGTATAAGTTTCATTATTAGCCCTTAGGCCATTAACATCAATAGGTATCTTTAAAGTAGCCAAATTAAAACTTAGGGTATTAGATATTCCATGCGAATCAGTATATATTACTTTAATTGGTTTATAATAATTAACCGTTCCATATAAATCATTAATTTGAATAATCCCACTAATTCGTTCATAAGTAACATTTTCACTCTTAAACTCGACACTAGGATGAACTTTACCGTCTAACTGCATATATTCTTTAGGATAACCATGTTCGATTTCTACTTCTTTTTCATTATCATTAAATACGGCAAATACTTTAAATGTATAAGGAACTGATCTTTCAATACTATCCCCATCAACATTAACATCAACACTTCCTAAAGAAGAAGTCTCAATGGTTTTAACCGGTACCGGCGTATTATCCCCTGTCAATGTACGCATATCATATATTTCATAACGTAATTTAACTATACCATTATCTTTATCTTCAATATTATTAGCCTCTAAGACAAACTTAGAATTAATCTTATCTACGCTAAAAGTAGTACTGCCTATTTTCGGACTTCTCTTTAAAGTCTTATACTGTTCTTTAATATTAAAATTATCTGAAATAACCATATTTTTATAAACAAAATCTGACAACTCCAAATTATAAGTTGTATTAGGATCTAAATTGTCAAAATTAAGATTTACACTTCGTAAGGACTCGGTATTTATTAA